>JBBSJV010000022.1:0-15821 GCA_038256935.1 Patescibacteria group bacterium | reverse complement strand
TGTCAATTTATTCGCTGACAATTTTAATCTGTCATACTGAACTCGTTTCAGTATCTTTTCTCTATTAATATAAGTAACAGACCCTGAAATAAATTCAGGGTGACACATAGATTCTGTCATTAAAATAATTAACATCTACAACCCTGAACTCGTTTCAGGATCTAATCCCCCGAATACCAACGGGGTTTTTATATGGGTTGAATACGCGATCTAAATCTTAGTTTAAAACTTTACTTAGTTTTTAGACCCCGTTAACCAAGTACGGGGTGACAACGAGGAGGCGTAAAATTGATTATTAAAAATATATTTCCAAAAATCTTGATGTCACTGTCATCCCTCATTTAACCGGGTTTCTCTGAAAATTTGTAATTTTTAGGGTGGTTTTGTTGCGGGATCCCCTGTGGAGGCTATGAAAATAACAACCATAGAAAACATTTTTAAGGATTCGACCCTCTGCAAAGCAAGCTAATGGATTTTCAGTTTGTGATACTAGGGGATCCTGAAACAAGTTCAGGATGACAGAGAGTGTCAAGATGACTGTGAGTGGTGAATAAAGATATTATCAAAGCTTCATCACTCCCCTTTGACAGAACGGCCAAAATCTGCCTTAAAGAACCTATGGAAAAGACTAAAAAACGAAATAGATTAATTCCCATACTGATAGTTTTGCTTATAGCTTTGATACTTACAGTACTGGTTTTTGCTGTTGTAAAGAGTCTTAGAAACCGAGAAGTTAGCCAAGAGTTCGCCCCACTTACTGCAAGCGAAGATACAATTGTGATCCTGTTTCCTGAATGTGATCTTGCTGTAACTATGCTCAAAGGTCATGAGTTTACTGAGACAAAAGTGTGGGGTGTTGGTTTAGAAAGGCAAATACAATTTGATGATGATAATTACTTTGTCTGTAACTACCGCCGGGAAACCATGGCCGAAAAATTAGATCTAGAAGCTGACCCTACAATTGCCTATTTACCAGTTAATAGACTGCCAAGTACGGATGAAAAATTACAAGAAATCGTCAAAGACAAACGAAAAGCCATTTTTGGTAACCCTAGTATAGTCAGATACGATTTTATTTTAGAAAACAAGACTAATAGAATCTATTCTTATGGCTATACCTACGAGTTTAAAGATGACATCAATCCTATAGTTCAAATCCAGCCAATCTCACTTGCGGACGATTACGATGCTAAGGAATAATTATATATCAAAGTAATATTGAATACAGAAAGTGCAGAGCACAACTGTTTGAGCAACCATTTGAGTTAACAAAGTATTATGCAGTGGGCGAGTTTTGTGCTCAAGCGTCTGCGTTCAGCATTGCTTTGTGTTTAGTTAAATCAATTATAACATTGACAAAACGGGCATTTGCAGGTTAAAATTAGATTATGACAAATTATCGCAGAAGGCGAAGACCGAAAAGAGATATAGGTCCCAGATACGTAACCAATGAATACATCAGACACGATGAAATGAGATTGATCGGAGAAGAAGGAAATTTTATCGGTATCATGAGCAAAGTTGATGCTCTAAAACTAGCTGAAAACAATGAAATGGATTTGGTAGAAATCAACCCTAAAGCCAATCCTCCAGTAGTCAAAATGATGGACTTTAACAAGTTCAAATACCAGCAATCCAAGCATAACCAAAAGCCTAAAGAAGACAAGATCAAAACCGTTAGAGTTTCTGTGCGTATTGGCCCCCACGATCTAGCTGTGCAAGCCAAAAAAGTGGATGAATTTTTAGGAAAAGGCATGAAAGTCAAGCTTCAAGTCCAGATGAAGGGTAGAGAAAAAGCCCATCCTGAGGTATCCGAAGAAGTAATCTGGCAATTTATAAAAGCCATAACCACTGAATTTAAATATCTTCAAGAGCCAAAACTAATTTCTGATAGTTACTTTGCAACCGTTCAAGCACTTAATCCCGTTATTGCTGCAAGTAATGGTAAAGATGAGGGCGATGAAGACGAAGATGATATTGAAGAAAGTGATGAATAATGTTTCAATTACTAGATCTGATTGCCCCCAAATGGTCTGAGACAAGCTTAGATTTTAATAATTATTTATCACCACATCTATCAGCTCAAGCCAAGCTTCAAAATTTTAATTTTTCTACCAAAGACAAACAAATACTTGATAAAATTAATTATATTTATTCCTACACTGGTGATATAAAGGAGCTTATACATAGAGCTAAGTTTGATGGAGAGTGGGCTATTATGACTGAGTTTGCTGATCTTATTTCTAAGCTTTTAAGTGAGCTAGATTTAAAAAATACTGCAATTACTTATATTCCGTTCGATCCCAAAAGACAAGGGCAAAGAGGTTATCATACACCTCAAATTCTGGCCTCAAAAATAGCCTACAATTTGGCTCTAGACTGCCTTGATTTGCTACTAAAACCAAATTCTACAATAGCCCAAGTAAAACTTAAAAGAAAAGAAAGGTTAGCGAATTTAAACAAGGCTTTTATCATCAAAGATGAATTACCAAACAGTCTTACAAGGTACGATAAAATAATCATCATCGATGATATTGTAACAACTAGCACAACTTTAAACATGGCTGCCAAAATTATCAAAACAAAATTTCCTTTTCTTAAAATAGAAGCCTTGGTGATTGCTCATTAGTAAGCTCCTTAGTATTTTTTGTAGTACAATCCTAGGTCTAAGGCAGAGGGTTTACAAGATTTGTTAAATTTATTTTACTCAGTATTATAATAATGATCAATATATTTTTCAAAAACTTTACGGACTGGTTCAGTCTTAAGCCTCAGATAAATGATATTTTACAACCCCCTCAGTTTTCTCAAAGGGAAGTTTGGAATTGTCATTTGGGTGTAAATATTGGTTTTGAGATAGATGGTAAAAATCAGGATTTTATCAGACCTGTCTTGGTTTTGAAAAAACTATCCAGAGATACTTTTATTGGTATTCCCCTGACGACCAAGCTAAAAAATGGTAACTGGTATTATCCGAGCAGAATAAAGAACAAAGACGGAAGATATATTTTTAGCCAAATAAGAACCATTGACAGTAAAAGACTCTATAATAGAATTGAGAGGATAGACTCAGTTGAATTTCAAAAGATAAAGAAGGCTTTTATAAATTTTATGGCATAAATTACCCCCCTATTGCTAGGGGGTCGCGACTAACGTCGAAATTAATAGTATAATACAGTACCTGATACCTTTTGTCAAACTATTGCTGCCTTAGAGTTTTTGAAATGTAATGGTATGTAAGAGTATGGTTTATCAATTATGTTTAATCCCCATCTAACCTAGACACTTGCCCACAAAACTCGCTAGACAAGTTAAACTTATTATAATTGTAATGTTGCTCAAACAGTTATGGTCTGCGTTGTCTAGGTCATATAGGGATTAGCTGTGTAGGGGAAAGCCCCTGTTTTCCATGGAACCGTAAAGGCTGCGTTACATAATATAGTTAAATACAACTCTAATCCAGTTTCTCAGATTTCTCCAGCCACTGACTTTCCAGGTCGTCTTTTTGTTTTCTCAAATTTTCTAGTTTTTCAAGCTCTGAGGTGATCTTTTCTTTGCGTTGAGTATAAAATTGGGAGTGGGAGATTTGGATTTCTCTGGTTTTGATTTTTTCTGATATTGCTTCTAACTCCTTTTCAATTTGTCTGAGCTGAACTCTTATTTTTCTGGATTCCTTGGCTTTGTATTTAGCTTTAAAGTCTGTTTTTGGAGTAGGTTTTTCGCTTTCAACATCTTCTTTTTTATTAAGTTCTGGGTTCTTCTTATGCTGCCAAAAGTCTTTTTCACTACCGTATTTTTGAATATAATTAGTATACCCTCCAGTGCTGATAGTATAGTCTCCATCAGCTTCTAAAGCAATCACATCTGTACATACTCGATCCAAAAAGAATCTATCGTGACTGACAAGTAGCACGCACCCGTTAAAATTCACCAAAGTATTTTCCAAAGCCTCCATAGTATCTACATCCAAATCATTAGTAGGCTCATCTAGGATCAAAAAATTACCTCCAAGCTTGAGAATCTTAGCAAGTAACAACCTTGCTCTTTGTCCTCCTGAAAGAACTCCAACTGGTTTTTTCAAATCTTCAGAAGTAAAGGCAAACTTTTTCATGTAAGCAAAAACATTGGTTTTAAGATCACCAAATTTCATCTCAATATTCCCTTCACTAATAGTTTGCATGACTGTTAGTTTGTCATCAACTTCTAATCGTTTTTGATCTTGATAATTAAAATCTGTATTTTGCCCGATACTAATTTTACCTTTTTGATGCGGGATTATATCCAAAATTGCTTGAAGTAATGTTGTTTTTCCACTTCCATTTGGCCCGAGTAATCCTATTCGCTGTCCTGGTTGAAACTCCAAGTCCAAATTACTAACTAGATCTTGTTTATTGTGAGGAAACTGGACTGTGACTTCTTTGAGGATCAATATTTTGTTTCCCAGTGGTTTAGATTTTGGTATTGGCAGATATGGTTTTTGCCAGTTTGGTTTATTCGTTTCTACCCAAGATTTTAACTCATAATATCTTTTTAACCTTCCTTGGTCTTTGGTTCCCCTAGCTTGAACTCCAGCTACTACCCATTCCCTTTCTCTAGCTAGTTCTTGCTTTGCTCTCTGGTACTCGATTTTTTGCTGTTGTCTGCGCAATTTTTGATTTCTCAAGAAAATACTGTAATTCCCATCATGTTGGTACAACTTACCTTGTTCTAGTTCCCAAATTTGAGTTGCTACGTGGTCTATAAAATACCTATCATGAGAGATTAACAAAATAGTGCCTGGATAGTTTTTTAGTACATTTTGCAGGTTTATTAGGGTGATCAAATCCAAATGATTGGTCGGCTCATCTAATAGAAGTAGATCTGGCTGTAAACTCAGAGCTTTGAGTAATAATAATTGTCTTTGCTGTCCTCCTGATAATTTGTGAAAAGGGACGGTAAAATCAGCAATATTAAAATTGGCTTTTAGTACTTCAATCCTTTCAAAATAGACTTGTTTTTCCTCAATTGAAAGATTTATATCACTTTCTAGATACTGATTACAGGTTTGATCAAGATCCGGGACATAATCTTGGGGTAGGTAGTATTTTATGAGATCACTTGCTTGAAATAATTGCCCGCTATCAGGCTCCAAAACCCCTGCTAAAATCTTGATAAGACTAGTTTTTCCACTTCCATTGACACCGACAAGGGCCACGACTTTATTTTCAATAACCGATAAATTTAGGTCTTTGAAGATGGTTTTTTGGACAAATTTTAATTCCAAGTCTTTGGCAATCAAAAGGCTCATAATTAATTCCAACCATAGCTTTGAGTTATGGTCAAAGTATTGACTAAAATCTAAAAGTTAAGGTTAATCGAGCTATAAGTCAATTTTTATCACATGAGCGAAAACAAACTGCCTCAAATCATCATTTTGTATGGGCCTCCTGCAGCAGGAAAAGGAACTCAAGCCTTTTTATTAAAAGAAAGATTAGCTGATTATTACCATTTAGATTTTGGTACAGAGCTTCGAGCTTTTGTAAAAGAGCATATTGGAGACTACAACAAAGATCAAGATCAGATTAATCCCAACTCCCCAAAAGATGTGGTAAACATTGCTCATCGTATCAAACACGATATGAAATCATATCTGCCTGTGAGATCAGATGATCTTAGATTTGTAATCGAGTACAAAATCAGGGCTTGTGTAGAAAAAAACCAAGGAATCATTATTGAAGGACCTGGAAGATTAGTGGAAGAAGCAGAATGGTTGTCAGGTTTCTTTGCAAAGCACGAATTAGAAGTGATTATATTCCATCTCTATATCTCACTAAATGAAGTACTAAGAAGATCAAGAACTAGATATTATATTCCAAGTTCACAAAAATCATTTGTGTCTCTAGCTGCAGCAAAAGCCGCTTGTGTTGATGGTGAGGAGCCGTACCGGCGAAGTGAAGATGATAATGAGTCTGGAATAGAGCAAAGATACCATTTATTGTATGCAGATCATTTTGCAGAAATCATGAGTATTTATCAGATAAAGGGTAAATCTACGGTATTTACAGTCGATGCTACAAAACATATAGATGAAGTCACAAATACTATCGATGAGTATTTCAAAGTCTTCTATAATTTCGACATTTAACATGCTCATTTGACGCTTTATTTAACTAAATAACATTTTAGTAATAATTACCAGTTCTTGTTTTTAATTAGATAGATAGCGGTTACCTTAAATAACAAAAGGTGATCAAAAGTTGAATGATTGTTTACATAATTAAAAAAGTGTATTATAATTATAACAATTCCCATAAACATGAAGTAAACTAGATAATTTAAGTAAATAGTCAGGTATTTAATTTGACATTTCGACATATCTACGCTATTTCATAATAAACAGAAAATTAGCACCTTTTATGGCGTTTAAGAGCTTCAAAAAATTATCTTCAAGGAATCAAAGTACCTTGATAAGTCAGTTGCATAAACTGATCAATTACTATAGCTCAATTTTCGCTACCCGAGAACGCGTTCACCTCAAAAAAATCAGCCAACACGATGGCTCCATCTATTGGTTAGAAGATGATACCAAAAAACTAGCAGCTTCAGCAATTTTAGATCCTAACTATTCATTTTCTATTGGTCCGATTAACCTTAAGACCCTTGGACATACGATTTCTAAACGCCCTGGACAGATGGATAGATTACTCAATCACGTTTTTGAAGATCACAAAGAAAACAGTATAATGTTTTTATGCAAACCATTTGTAGCTGAAAGCATCAGTAGTGAAGAGTTTAAACTAACCGAATTAACACCAGTTGAGCTTGGTGAAATCTGGCCTGAACTTGCAAATATCAAAACAGATTATTTTAACGTCAAAAACGAACCTTTAGCTCAAGGTATGAATCGCAAGCAACACAATGCTTATTTCAAATTTTCCCAAAAAGACATCGACGCTTTAAAAGACACCCTCCCAAACATCTGGAAAAAAATAATCAATTAAAGGATTAGCTGATGGCTTTAAAATGAACATTATTTCACCTTTTGTTGAGATCTACTGTTTGACAAACTAAAGTAAATACTTCTATTATCTAGTGATTTAAAAAACACTCCAAAAAAGTATTGCTTATTGTATGTTATCAAATAATAATAACCTCTCTCAGGTTTTAAAACTCAAATACCTTTTACCAATAATATTAATTTTAACCCTCGTTTTTTCTGGGTTATTTTTTTTACTCACAAGAAATAATCAACCAAAAGCCTTAGGTAATCCACAGACCTCATTAATTATCAATATTTTAGAATTAGAACAAGGAACACCTCTTAGTATTCGAGATAATCTTGACTCTGACATTCAGATTTTTAATAAGGAGCCAATCCAAGTTTTGCAAGGTCAGTACTCTATTACACTTCAAGTCGATGGTAAAGGATATATAGATGAAAAATTTGAAGTCAAAGCCAATCAGGAAAATAATTACTCATTTGAAATCAAAACAAATGAATCAAATTCATCTAACTACTCAGCTCTACCCATCAAAAATCTAAGACCACTTCAAGAGCAGCCTATTAAAGAGCAGGTTCAAAGCCAGCTAGTAAATCCTATAAAAACAGTATCAAAGGGCTCCAATGGACATTATGCAGTAGTAGTAAATACAACTCCAGCTACTTTTCAACAAAAACTTTTGGTTATAAAACCCTCTACTTCAAATGATCAAAACCAGAGAAGCGAATCTGCAAATGAAATGATCACAATTACTGATAACTGCCAGATAGAACATCTTAGTTTTAATAATGCCGAAGATCAACTAAGATATTTCAAATTATGCCCTGAAAAAGGGGAAAATGGGTTTTTTAGTTTTGATTTGGCAAGTGGAGTTGAATCGCAATTATTGGTGACTTCAGAAATTTCCAATACCGAAAGAATCAGTTTTCATCCAAGTAAAAATGAATTAGCTTATTCTAAGTCCGATGGTGAGTTCGGATATATTTTGGGTGACAAGGTTGTCCCAGTATTTACAGGTTCAGGTTTTGGGACAAGTAGCTTTAGTCCTGATGGGAAATATGTCGTGGTTGTTGAAAACGCCTCCAACCCAAACAGTTCTCTTTATACAGAGCAGTTCAAGCAAAATATTATTCAATTCGACTGGGAAGAGTTAAAAGCCTTAGGTCAAAGTGCGCCTACAAAGAATTTGGGACAGACTTTTTATATACCAAGAAGTAGTAACCAGACTAATAATTTCTGGCAGTGGCTAGATAGTGACTCTTTTTACGCTGGTGATAGTAACACAGTATTTAATCTCAACTCTACTCCTACTATTACCGAATTACCTGAAAATTATAAAACCGGCCAGTTAATCAGTAGTGGGGGAGAGACTTACAATTATTTTGCAGGACTAATATCTAATTCTCAGGATAGAGTTTTGGTTTCCGGTATTGAAAAAATAGTCTACACAAAAGATGGATTTTACTATTTGAAAAATGGCTATCTGTATCGCTTGGATAACCAAATCCAGACTTTAGCTCACCCTACAAAACTAGCTTCAGTAAATCAAACAGAAACTCAGTTTATACTAATTACTTCAACAGGAGAAATTTTAACAACTCAAATCTAATTAATATATGACTTCTAATGTACTTGCAAACAAATTTTCAAATTTTATTAGCACCAAAGCCATGTCCAAATCTATTAACCTCATAGCCATTTGTTTAATCTTAATTTCCAATCTTTTTTGGTTACCAGCTCTTAGTATGCAACTGATTAGCGCTAATGATACAGTAGATATTTCCGAAAATATTGCTCAAATTCAGCAAATTCAAAACTTGAACAAACAAAACTCAAATCAAATTACCGATCCATTGCAATACTTACAAGATCTGAGCTTACCCACTCAAAAAGAGTCATATAGTATAACTGAGTTTGATGCACCAAAGCCAAGCTTGCCTCAAGTTTCTAAACCATCTGAAAATCCAAAATCAACTACCCAAATCGATAATCCTACTCCTTCCATTACAGATATTTTGTTTGGTTCAGTTGAGGCTAAGGCTCAAGATGCTAGTGAGTTAGCGAATATTAAATTTGACTTGCCCTGGACTGCAGGTCAAGAATGGCTACTTACCTCAGGCTATGGCGGTCCCAGCCACACAGGTAATAGTTTTTATTATCTAAATTTTGCAAGGGGAAGTGAAGAATTATCATTTAATCAACCAGTACTAGCTATGGCCAATGGAACGGTTGTAGATTTTGCTCCTAATTGTAAAACAATATCTAGGCTCGGCTGTAATTCTGGTCTGGGATATTATGTAGTTGTACAGATATCTCCTAGCTATTTTGTAGAATACCATCACATGTCTCAAGTGTCTGTATTTGAAATTGGTCAAAACATAGTGGCAGGACAAGAAATTGGTCGAAGTGGCGCTACAGGGTTTACAAATAGTAATTCCCACATTCAAGTAGCCCTAACAAGTCCACAAATGCTACAAGGTGGTAAGTCTCACCCATTTCCTTCTATACAAGGATTAAATATTACTACAGGAGAAACCCCGATTGTAAATACTCTAGGTGCTAGTAACAGGTTCAATGCCTATTTATCATATAATATAATTGGTAACTTCGACAACGACAACGATGGTATCTCCAACCTCTTTGATAATTGCCCTGATACATTTAATCCTGATCAAGAAGATTCTGATGGTATTGAAGGAGGTCCTGGCCTTGCTTGTGATCTGGATAGAGACGCAAGAGAAGATGGAGTAGCTGATAACTGCACACCACCAAATGGTTGGGATGGAACAGGTAGAGACTTTTTCTACAACCCAAACCAGAGTGATAGCAATAGTAACGGCATTGGAGATACCTGTGAAGCAGTAGATTGTACAAACCCACTTGCTGAAGTATCAGCTACAGTTTTTGAATATATTTGTAGCGATGATTTTGATGGGGATGGAATTACAAACGATTTAGACAATTGTATCTTCACAGTTAACCCTGGTCAAGCTGATAAAAACAACAATGGGGTAGGTGATAGCTGCGATCTTGAAACTAGACTTGATAGATTCGCTTACAATCCAAAGTATGGATATTACAGCAATATGGGCTACGATATCCCAGCAGGAACTGTAGGAGATCCAGTAAATACCAGTAACGGTAATTTCTTCCATACTGAAACTGATTTTTCACTCCCAGGGCCAAGTAAAACTATTCAAGAAGAAATTGAACCAGAGCTAGATTTACCTACAACTGGATTAGAATTTAAACGTACTTACAACTCAGCTGATTCTAGAGAATCTGTACTTGGAAAAGGTTGGTCAATAGAAAGCCTTCCTAAAGTAGAGTTTTATGCTACACCTCTCGAAGAGGGAATTAAGACTGAATTTGGCGTCAACAAACGTGGTGGTAACAGTGAATTATTTACGATTCAAGAAACTAATTGTCCAAATAACAATACTGATCCAAACTGCTATAGTTTTGCTCCAAGCGGGGATTCCACAAGTAATGTTTCGAGTTTAAGTTATATTCCATCTACTTCATTTACAAAACCAGAATTAAACTGGGCTCAAAGCTGTCCAGCACCAAATCTAACTAATCAGCAAGCGATTTTGCAATATACAGAGTTTTTAAAACAAATGGACAAGTATGGAATTGGTATCAATGCTTCAGCTAATTTTGTAGGACGTAATCCTGTTTTTGGCCTCGAAACTCAAACTGAGATTATCTATTCAAGTTGTTACAATTTCTTACATACTGACAAATTTGGAAATCAGGCTCTATTCCACTGGGATACCCAAACTGATCTTGATCCTACAAATGATTGGAAAGCAGGTCTTCCAATTTTAATTAAACACCGAAATGGCCAAGTTGTTTTTTATGAGTATAAAGCTCCAGTTACAACTGAAACAGCTACTGCCTTGGATTTGGCTAAAGATCCATTCTTGAATGTGGCTTCAATCTCTAATAATTTCAATCAAAAAATTAGCTTTGAATTTGCTGGCAATAGACTTTCTAAAGTTACTGACAACCTGAATCGTTTTGTAAGTTACAATTATGATTTTGATGGTAATTTAATATCTACTTCTAAAGATAACACAGCAACAACAGTTTATGGATACGATCAAAACGGATTGTTAAATAACATAATCGATCCAACTGATAGGCAAGTAATTTACAATGAGTATGAAGATGGAAGAGTGGTTTTACAAAAAGATGGTCGAAATAAAAACACAGTAAGCGAAGACTTAGAAAACGATCAAGAAACTGAACAAAATAATCAAAGTAGTAGTGAAGAGTCTCAAGAAGATACTGAAGAAAGTAGTAGCGATGCATCAAATGAATTAGATAACAATGATGAGACTGCGCCTGAACAAGTTACCAAAATTGAGTACAATATAAAAGATGGAGATAAGTTTTCAAATGAAACAAAATTGACTCTACGTGACGGGCAAACTATTATCCACAAACACGATCAATTAGGCAGACAAATAGAAGTGATTAATCAAAGCGGAGATAAAAAAACATTTGAATACAAAGATAATTCTTTTGTAAAGCTTAGTGAAACTGATGAAGAGGGTAGAAAAACTATTTATGAATATGATGAGAATGATAACCCAATTAAAATCACTTTACCAGATGGATCTGTGAGCGAAAATCAGTTCAATGAATATGGACAACTAACTCAAAAAAACCAAGATGGAAGAAATACAAAACTAGAATACGAAGGAAGTAAATTAATCTCCAAAACTAATCCAGGCGATAGTAAACATACTTTCAACTGGGCACTAGCTCCACTTAATCTTGGAATTACAAACAATGTGCAGCTTCCACTAACGCTTCAACTTGATGCTCAAAAGCAAGCTGACCTTAATAGCTATCCAAGATTAGTTTCTAAGCTTGATCCCAATAATTCAACTACCACTTGGAGTTACGGCCCAAGCAATTTTATAACTCAAGTAGTCAATCCTGATGGTGGGAACGCCAACTTTGCATATGACGGTATTGGTAGAGTAATCAATAGAACGTCACCACTTGGAGGTGCTACTACAATTGCTTATGATACAAGAGATAATATTATTTCAACTACCAATTCTTTGGGTGGGATTACCAGTTATCAATATCTCTTAAATGATCTACTAGAAGCTAAAATTGAACCAGCGGGTCTAATTACAGTCTACACTTATGATCAGAATAAAAAACTGATTGAGACTAAGCAATGTCTAAAAGCTGCTGATGTTGAGACCTGTAGAGAAGCTACAAAAACCATCAAGTCTGAGCCAGCAATTATTGACGAGGAAGAGGAATCTGAGAAAGAAGAAACTATCGAATCAGAAGAAGCTAGAATTATAGTGACTCTGCTACTGTCAGAAAATGAAGAGTCACAAAGTTCGAGTGAAAGTATGGAATCAAGTAGCAGCCAAGAACAGACAAGTTCGCAAGATCAGGATACAGACAATACAGATGAAAATGATCAGCAAAGTGAATTCGAGGATGAAAACGAAACTGACCAAACGGAAGCTACAAATCCTGATGTGATTGTTACTAGTTTTGAATATGATAGTGAAGATAGGTTAATTGCTACCATTGATCCAGTTGGTAGAACTACAAAATACAAACTTGATCAGCAAGGACGCAGAATTGAGACTACAAATCCGGATAACACTACAACTAGATCAGAATATGATAAGGTCGGTAATATAATTGAAACTAAAGATGAGTTAGGTCACACAACTAAATACGGCTACGACGAGATCAATAGAATCCAAACAATTACTAGACCAGATAATCAAACAAAAGAGTACGAATACGATAGCTTTGGAAATGTAATTAAAACTGTTGATTTTGATGAAACTGTAGAATCTTTCGAATACGACGTTAGAAACAATCTTATTAAATCCATTGATAAATTAGAAAATACCAAATCTTACAGTTATGATTTAGCCGATAATTTAATCAAAGAAACAGATGAATTAGGTTTTGAATACAATTACAAATACGATACTTCTAATCGCCTCATTGAACAAATAAAACCAAATGGGTTAATCGTAAGAAATCAATATAATCTTGCTGGTCAATTAGTTAAAAATACTTCTTTGGATTCGACTGGAGCTGTACTGTCTGAAACGGCAAATGCTTTTTCTCCAGCAGGTTTAATAGCTGAAAATGTTAACCCTCTGGGCGGCTCTACTAGTTTTGCCTTTGATGCTTCCATGAGACAAACAGGGCAGAATAGATTTGACGGTAGTTTGCTTTCTCCAGTGATTTCAAACTCTACAGTCACTTACGATTCTTTGGGTAGAGTAATTGAAGCTACAGATGCGCTTGGTTTTAAAACTACAAATACTTACAACCAAGACTCCACAATTGCTACAACAACAGATCCCAATAGTAATGTTAGCACTTTTGAATACGATGAAAATAAGAGAGTAATTAAACAAACAAATCCTGATGGTAACTTCAAAACCATTTCTTACCTAGCAAATGGGTTAGTAGAGTGTGAATCGACCTTTAAAGTGGAGGAAAAAACTTGTCTTGCTTACGATAATTTAAATCGGGTTAGTAAAGTTACAGATGCCTTAGGCCAAACAACTAGCTACAGCTATGATGTACTTGGTAGAGTAACTAAAAGCACTAACGCTAAAGGGCAAGTTTCTAATTATCAATACGACAAGCAAGGCAGACTACTATCAAGTACTGATACAGGTGGAGCAAAGACTGATTTTACCCATGATAAATTAGGTAGAGTAGTTCAAACCACTAACTCCAAAGGACAAGTCAGTAATCTCTACTACGATCAGGTAGGCAATTTAACTGCCACAATTTATCCAAATCCAGTTGACGGGAAAAATATTGAATTAGAAACTACGCCTGATTTTGAGGCCTTGCTTGCAAGTGGGTATCGAATCGATAGGTTAGAATACGATACTCTTTCTAGACCAATTAAAACTATCGATAGTCTCAAAAACACCCAAACTCTAACCTACAATCAAGCCAGCCAAGTTGTAGCCACTATAAACTCTCAAAACCAAGTTACAGTTCAAACTTACGATAAATTAGGGCGCCAGACTGCAACCACTTACCCAACTGGGGATATCGAATCAAGAGTCTACGATAGTCGTGATCAGATCAGTCAAACTACAAATACATATAACGGAATCAATACCTTTAAATACGATCCAGCAGGTAATCAGATTCAGCAAACTACTCCTCTTGGAAATATCCTTACCACAACTTACGATAATCTCAATAGACCAGTTAAAACTGAAGACACCCTTAGTCTAATTGAAACTTTAGAGTACGATCCAAACTCAAGGCTGATAAAAGCAACTGATGCTAAAGGCTACATTACTACTCAAAGCTACGACTTACTTGGAAGGTTGATTGAAAGTGAGAGTGATGATCTGGATGAAAGTAAGGTTGACTTCACTTTTGGCAAAAGTATCGATTCCAAAGCCAACAACAAAGTAGTTAAAAAATACCAGTACGATCAGATTTCAAATCTAACTGCCAGTATTGACGAGCTAGGTGAGAAAACTGAGTACTCCTACAACGCTCAAAATTATCTAACTCAAACTAAACTACCAAGCGGGGCAACTTACAAATTAACACTTGACCCATTAGGTAATTTACTAAGCTCTACGGATAGTTTAAATAGAGAAACCAAGTTTACTTTAGATAATTTAAATCAAACTATAGAAAGTATTGATCCAGCCAGTAACACCACAAAGTATACTTACGATTTAGTCGGGAACAATATCGAAACAATAGATAGTAAAGGTAAGTCTTGGAAAACTGAGTACCAAAAGATCAATAACTACTTACCTAAATCTCAAATTGATCCATTAGGTGCAAGTAACACCTTGGCGTATGATTCCATCGAAAGAATAATTGCAAGTACGGATGGAAACGGCAATACTACAAAAATTAGCTACTCTGATGCTGCTAGAACTCAAGTTGTTAACAAACCAGCTGGGGTAGTTGAATCTATGCAATTTGATGCAATGGGCCAGGTTATTAAAACTACAAATGGCCTTGGTGGTCAGTACCAAACTATTAGAGATGTTAGAGCAAGAGCCATTGAAAATATAAGTCCAGATTCTTCAAAATCTACAAATACCTTCGATGAATTAAATAGAATTATTAAAAACATTAATCCACTCAATGGAGAAACCAGCATGGAATATGGCCCAAGGGGAGAGGTACTAAGGACTATTAAGCCAGATGGTGAGCAAGTATATACCAGCTTTGATGCTAAGCTAAGGACTCAAAATCAATACTCCACAACCAATTCCCTAGAGCAAAACCTAAACTCAGATGAAGCCCTTAAAACCAGCTACAGCTACGATAAAGTGGATAATCTAACTCAAACCAGACAAGTCTACGGGGAAACAACAAAGTACGAGTATGATCTGGAAAACCAATTATCAAAAGTAATTGATAGTCTCAATCAAGAAACTAAATACAGCTACGATAAGGTAGGTAATCTAGCTAAAACCACAGACGCTTTAAATAATTCTACTGAATATACCTATGACACCAATTACAATCTAACTAAAATTTTGGATCCAAGGGGTAATTCCACAGAATTTGAATATACCGATAGAAATGAACTAGCCAGCAAAAAAGATGCACTAGATCGTATTCAGAAATATGGTTACGATAAGACAGGAAATCAAATAGTTTATCAAAAAGCTGATGGAATAGTAAGGACTCAAGAATTTGATGGATTAAATAGGGTAACTGCTAGAAAATACCAAAACTCAACTGATGGATCTGTTGTAGCTCCAGGAACATTCAATTTTGCCTACAACGGCCTTGATAATTTGGTTGCAGCCAAGCAAACTACGGCTTCTAATA
>JBBSJV010000021.1:0-15923 GCA_038256935.1 Patescibacteria group bacterium | reverse complement strand
GGAGGTATTTCCATGAGGCGTTATGGTTGGAGCAATATGAAGGCTATTATTGGTCACGGTAGACTTACAATCTGTGGTGTTTATTCTATAAATACTGGAATGCTTAGGGATCAAATTAGATTCTATTAATATGTCACAAATAAATTCATACTTTCAAAATCATAGAGGAGCTTACTTAAACGCACTGTATATCTCATCACTTTTAGCTCCCTATCTCTTAGTATTATTTACTGAGGTAGAAAAAGAATCATTTGAAATTATAAATAAACCATTTGATTGGAGAATGAGTGTTTTTACCTATGACAATTTAATAATTTTCTATATCATTTTGCATATCGTAACACTGATTTACAATTATAATAAATCTAAGTGGAGGGCCTATTTATCTGCAGTAGTGGTACTTTTACTATCTTTTCTCATTCTTTTCCCCTTATTTAGATAAGTATGAAAATATTAATGAATAACCATGCACAAGTACTTATTGTGATTAGTTTATACTTTATATACTTGGTTTTAAGTTCGGTTGAGGTGATTAAATTAGAGTTTATACCTATAAGTTCAGTTGTTTTATTTAACTTAATAATTTCAATGCTATATTTCTATTTCTCATTTAAGAATTTAGCAAAATATAAATCAATTCATAATTTTGCTCTGCAATTAATGGTTATTCAGTTTATCATTTTTATTTTTACTTTGTTTTCTTATCAAAGAGGGACATTACTTAGTTAATCATATAAAATAATATTCAACGAAAACAGGCCTATTACGACTACTTATCAATAAAATACGACATGAAATGCTTGCATTTTCTGTTATTTCAATACTACTAATAACTTCATTTCCATCCCAAAGATTAATATTTTTTGGGATATTTGTAATGGGCGGCTTAATTTATGCCTTGATAAAATATTTTGAGTTACAAGGCTTAAAACCAAATACGAAACATCTTATGCAATTTGGAACTTATTTGGAAGATCAAACATCCTGGGAAAAAAGATCGATAGATAATTCTAGTGTATATTTCTACACAAAAGACGAGAATTACCAGATTGAAATACCAGATGATTATGACATCAACCATGGTAATAGTCTTGGGTGGTCTCAAGTCTTTCCCGACACTTTAGCGTATAGCTATGTTGTTAACTTAAAGCATGGCGGCAGCACGATTAAGCAAGTACGATTCATAAATTGCGACGGAGGTAGGTATTTTTTGGCTAAGTCCGATCAGGAGGCAACCGATGGTAAATTGGAATACTATTGGGATTCTTCCGCAATACAATACAAAGTAGGTATGATAATATCTCGATTTGATCTATACCCATCATTAGAACACGTGGCGGGACTATGCTCTATTACTATCAAATAATAGGATAATTGACATTAACAGATAGGCTGGTTGTTATAGTATCAACACGACTAATAAAACGCTATGCCAGATACTCAGAATCTATCCAGTAATATCACAGTCCCGAATCACGATCTGGAGATCCTCAAACAACATTTTGCACATTGTTTTGATAAGAGCGGAGATTTTGACTTTGATAAGTTCAAAGAAGAATTACAAACCAAAGAAATCGATTTCTCCAAAGAAAGTTACGGAATGGACTGGCTGGGCAAAAGCTACGCCAGACTGCTTGCAAGTGACCCAGCATTGACTTTGCTCAAAGAAGACAAAAATTGGAATGAAAGACCAGAAAATAAAAACTCGGAGAACTTGCTGATCAAGGGTGACAATTTGGAAGTATTGAAACACTTGTCCAATGCCTACCACGAGCAAGTCAAGATGATCTATATCGATCCACCCTACAATACAGGAAAAGATGGCTTTGTGTACGCCGATGACCGCAAATTTACTGTAGCAGAATTTCAAAAACTAGCTGGAGTAGATGAAGAAAAAGCCAAAAAGATTTTGAGTTTTGTAAACAGCAAAAGCAACTCGCACAGTGCCTGGCTGACTTTTATGTATCCAAGGTTGTATATCGCCAAACAACTTCTCAAAGATGATGGCGTGATTTTTGTGAGTATTGATGATAATGAAGTAGCCCAACTAAGAATTTTAATGAATGAAGTGTTTGGGGAGGAAAATTTTGTGGCGAAGATAGTTTGGAGAAAATCAGATAATCAAGCAAATCTCGGTCAAATGGCAAGAGTTAAAGAATATATTATCGTATACGCTAAAATCAAAGATAAACTTTTGGTAAATAAAATACCATTAACCGAAAAAGCAAAAAAAGAATATTCTTATAAAGATGATAAAGGTTATTTTAGAAGATCAATTCTATTAGATAAGACTAGGGGGAGAAACTATTACAATGTAACTACAAAGAATGGTAAAACTCTAAATGGTCCATGGATGGTAAAAGAAACAGATTTCAAAGAATTAGATAATGAAAATAAAATACTATGGACAAATGGTGGGGATGAACAACCTTATGGAAAAATATATCTAGAAGAATCGTTGGGTCAAATTGCAAATGATTTCTGGGATACAAAATTTGGCAGTAATCAAGAAGCTAGTCTAAAACTTGAAAACTTGTTTGGTAAAAGAGTTTTTGATTTTCCAAAGTCAACCATATTAATAAGTACTTTCATAACACTTGGTTCGGGTTCAGATGATCTAATCCTGGATTTCTTCGCTGGCTCTGGAACAACTGGAGATTCGGTTATGCAACTTAATAGCCAAGATGATGGTAATCGCAAATATATTTTGGTGCAACTTCCAGAAGCTATTGATCCGAAGAAAAACAAAACAGCTTATGATTTTGCAAAAGATGAGTTAAAAGTCTCAAAACCGACTATTTTTGAGATTACCAAGGAAAGACTAATAAGGGCAGGTAAGAAAATACAGCTAGAGCAAAAGCAAGCAGAAGATAAAAAAGCAAACCAACTAGAACTAGAAGAGAAAATAGAAATGAAAAAGCAAGATTTTGGATTTAAGATATTTGAAACCATGCCGATTTGGGAAGGTTATGATTTTGAGGCTAAAGAATTTGACCCACAAGCGATATTATTTGATGAATCAAAATTGACTGATGAAGATATTGAGACGCTTCTGACCACTTGGAAGACAAATGATAATATTCCGCTTACTGTTGATTTACAAAAAATCGATTTAGGCGAATACACAGGACATTATTCTGACAAAAAACTGTATTTGATGGACAAAGGATTCCAGACTGAACATTTGAAACAACTTTTGGAAGAAATCGATAGTAATAAAGATTTTAGTCCAGCCAGTATTATTGTTTTCGGGTACCATTTTGAGAGTAAAGCTCTTCGTGAAATAGCAGAAAATGTAGCGAGTTATGCGAACAAGAAAAAACTCGATATTGATTTTATAACAAGGTATTAGTATGGCTTTAGATAAACAAATTACTACCAAAGACCAGCTTACAGAGTTTTTGCTGTATACTAGTCCTAGCGGCGAGGTAAAGGTAGAAATACTCTTTGATGATGAGAATATTTGGCTGACTCAAAAGCGGATGGCAGAACTTTTTGGCGTAGATATTTCTACAATTAATGAACACGTGAAGAATATTTACTCTTCTCTTGAATTAGAGGAAAACTCAACTATTCGGAAATTCCCAATAGTTCAAACAGAGGGTAGCCGTGAGGTAACTAGAGAGATTAATTTTTACAACCTTGATGCAATAATTTCTGTTGGCTATCGGGTTAATTCGGCGCAGGCAACCCAGTTTAGGATTTGGGCCACAGCCAAACTCAAAGAATATATGATCAAGGATTTTGTGATGGACGATGAACGGCTCAAAAATGGGGCTAATTTTGGCAAAGATTATTTTCAAGAGTTGCTGGAAAGAGTAAGGTCAATTCGCACTAGCAAGCGGAGGATCTGGAAACAAATTACTGATATTTTTGCAGAGTGTAGTACAGACTATAATGTACCTAGCACTGATCACAAAAAGCAAAAAGAAGATTTTTATGCAACTATTCAAAATAAATTCCATTACGGAATTGTTGGTCACACAGCGGCTGAAATCGTACATAGTAACGCTGATCACAGCAAGCCAAATATGGGCTTAAAAACCTGGAAAAATGCACCACAAGGCAGAATACTCAAGTCAGACTCTAGCATTGCCAAAAACTTTTTGGAAGAAAATGAGATTAAAGCACTAGAGCGAGGTGTTGGCAGTTTTTTTGATTATATTGAGGGTCTAATTGAACGCAAAAATACCTTTACGATGTCAGAATTTAAGGATTCGGTTAATAAGTTTTTGGAATTTAACGAGTATAAAATCTTGGATGGAAAAGGTACAATGAGTCACGATACAGCCAAACAAAAAGCCGAAACAGAATACGATCGATTCAATAAAACCCAAAAAATAGATAGCGACTTTGATAAACAAATGGCTGGAACTCTGAAAAAAATAAAACCAAAAACATCTAAACTATAATAATTATGGCAAAATTTAACTTTGAAAAAAATTTAGAACACCAGAGCAAAGCAGTAGAAAGTACTATTGCTGTTTTTGACGGACTGGAAATTGTGCAAGCAAAAGAGCTTGAAAAACTATGTATTAACCCTGTTTTACCATATGACACCAGAAACTATGCGAGAAATATTATCGATATTCGTAACGAAAATTGTATCACAGACGGCAAGGTAAAAAGAGAGAGCAATATTATCGATATTATGATGGAGACAGGGACAGGGAAAACCTACACCTATACCAAAACCATTTTTGAACTTAATAAGCTCTACGGAATTTTCAAATTTGTGATAGTTGTGCCAACTTTATCCATCAAGGCAGGAACGATTGATTTCCTCAAATCTGATAGTAGCCGTGAACATTTTAAAGAACAATATGGCAAAACCCTCAATCTCCATATCGTCGAAAGCCAAAAAGGAGGAAAAAGTAAAAAATCCTATTTACCGCCGTCAGTTGGTGCCTTTGTAAACGCTGGAACTTTTGAAAAAAATCAAATACAAGTGATGATTATCAATGCTGGGATGATCAATTCTGAAACGATGCAAAAAAGTTTTGATTCAAGTTTATTTGATAAGTATTCTGTACCGTTTGATGCTATT
The DNA here is from genome assembly GCA_038256935.1 of Patescibacteria group bacterium. GTDB lineage: Bacteria > Patescibacteriota > JACMRA01 > JACMRA01 > JACMRA01 > JBBSJV01. Next base: position 10,876 of record JBBSJV010000021.1, on the reverse strand, counting down.
GCTGCCACTCACCCTTTTGTGATTATTGATGAACCGCACAAATTTACTCAAGGAAATAAAACTTGGGAAAATATCCAAAAAATGAAACCGCAGTTTATTCTCCGTTATGGTGCAACATTTGCAGGTTATGAAAACCTTGTCTATACACTCACGGCAGTAGATTCATTTAATAAAAATCTCGTCAAAGGAGTGATTGGACACATCACAGAATTTGAAACAGGCAAAAATGCCATACTAAAATTTATAAATTCTGACGGACAAGAAGCAAGTTTTGAACTTGTGGATGGTGCGGATAGAAAAACAAGTAAAGTGAGCAAAGGCGATAGTTTAGAAAAGATTCACTCCGCCATGTCTGATTTGTATATAGAAAATCTTAATCAAAGCACTGTCATTCTTTCAAATGGGTTGGAACTAAAAAAAGGCGATAAAATCAATCCCTATTCGTATGCCGAAACACTGCAAGAGACAATGATACAAAAAGCAGTGAAGAGTCATTTTGTACTAGAAAAGGAAATGCTCAAAAGAGAAGTAAAAATCAAACCGCTTACTTTGTTTTTTATTGATAATATCAATGAATACAGAAATGCCGATGGATATATCAAAAAAACAGTAGAAAAGTTTATCAAAGCAGAAGTTACCGCACTACTCAAAGCAGAAACAGATCCTTTTTATAAAGAGTATTTAGAAAAAACTTTGCTTGATATTTCCAAAACCCACGGCGGATATTTTAGTAAAGACAATAGTGAAAAGGATGAAGCGATAGAACAAGAAGTAATTGAAATTTTACACGACAAGGAAAAAATGCTGGCTCTCGATAATCCGAGAAGATTTATTTTCTCCAAATGGACTCTTCGTGAAGGTTGGGACAATCCTAATGTTTTTCAAATTTGCAAACTTCGTAGTAGTGGAAGTGAAATCTCTAAACTTCAAGAAGTTGGTCGTGGACTTCGTTTGCCAGTCAATGAATATGGAAATCGTGTCAAAGACGAACAATTTTATCTTAATTATTTTGTCGATTTTACAGAAAATGATTTTGTGGAAAAACTTGTGAATGAGATCAATGAAAAATCAGGAGCAATCTCACTCGAAAATATTCCAGTGAAACTTGACGAAGCAATGAAAAAACAAATTATTGAGAAATATAATATTACAGAAGATGAATTACTGGAGAAATTAGATAACGCTGGAGCTATTAAAAGAAATAATGATTTTAAAGAAAATGGTTTTGAATATATAAAATCTAATTACCCACTTATCTTTGAAGGTATTGGATCAAATAAAGTAAGAAAAGCAACCGATACAAAGAAAAAAATAAAGGTAAGAATTGAAAAATATGCGGAATTGAAAGAATTATGGGAAAGACTCAATGAAAAAGTAGTTTTGACATATAAAATTGAAAACGAGGCGGAGTTTAAGTCGCTATTCCTTGACTTCCTGAAAATTACTGTGGATTCATTAAAAGACAACGCCATTAGACACGGCATCCAGAAAATAGATTTTGACGAGGATCGAGCATATTTGAGAGAACAAGCTATTTCTTACCACAGAGGGTCTGACAGTTTAGCGACTATGAAGTATTCTGACTTTTTGGATCAATTATCACGTTCGTTGCTGGTAAACAAAATAACCCTACATAAGTCTTTGGTAGAATCTGGTCTTAATATAGGTAAATATATGGGTCAAGGTAATATTAGAAATCTTAAAGACAAATTTAATAATTATCTAACCCGCAACGCTATAGATACTTTTTCTATTGAATATCAAAAAGTAAGAAGTCAGGTTCACCCAACTAAGTTTACTGATAACGCGGGAAAACCTCTCGAATCGATCGATTCAGCGAATGTAGGGGTTAGTTATTCTGATAGGAGAGTGGCGAGTGATTATTATTTTGAAGAGCTATTTTATGATAGTGAGCTTGAGAAGGAAAATATCGAGATGGATTTAGAAGAAGTCACAGTATTTACAAAAATACCTAAAAATTCAATCAAGATTCCAATAGCTGGGGGTAAGAGCTACTCACCAGACTTTGCATATGTACTCAAAATGAAAGACGGTCAAAAGAAAATATACTTTATAGTAGAAACGAAAAACGCTAGTGAGGATGGTCTTAGAGATGAAGAAACCCAAAAAATAAGACACGCAGAGAAATTCTTTGGTAGCAGCATTAAGATCGTATTCAAGAAGCAATTCAGCGGTAAAAGCATCAAGAATTTAATTGAGGAGGTAATTGGAGTAAATCAGACAAATTAAATTATGTATGTCGACCTCTTTTGATTTAGAAGAGGGGGAATATCTGTGGGAAAATAAAAAACAGCTTATGATCATAGCGAACCAAAGAGGTGATAACTCGTATCGAGCATTGGAGTATCTTATTCGACATGAGTACATCGAGCCCAAAGTTCCGTCAAAGAGTCAGTCTACGGCTACATATTTTGGTTTTGCAATCACTGCTCGCGGGTATGATATTGTTGAATCTATTACTAACGAAGAGCGAGTTTCAAAAATTGAGAGTCAGAATCATTGTCACCTCCACCTTGCTGAAAACCTCAACCTATCTTTTCCAGTTGATATTGATTTAGCAGAGGCAATTAGGACGATGCTTGGCTTGTGAGACCATTCATAAAACTTAGGAATTTATACTATTTTTCCTCCCCTGGCAATCGGTTAAGCGTTTGAATGAGTATGTCATAATAAGCATGAAGATCGGGGCTTAGTGATCTTTTAAATCGTTCTAATTCATCATCCGACATTGCAGCAAGGGATTGCAAGTTATTAGTTTTAACTTCGAGCTTTCTTAAAAATTCCTTGGCTCCAGGAGTGTCTGATGGAATGGCTTGAACTAGGAGCATTCTCAGATAACTTACTGCATTTTTTACCTTACTTTCCACACTTGGTTTTGGGGGTTGAGGTTCACGCTTTCCTCCGAACATAAGTGGAGTATACTATATAATTACAATGTAAGCAACTTTTCTTAGAAACTGTTTAATATCTCTGACCATTACTTGCTGACTTGTTTATATCTACAATCCAGTTATGATTAATTGAGTTGCTCTTTTCAAGAATCATTTGTATTGCACATGATATAAGATTATATACTACAGGCCCTTCAACGTTATTGTATGCTTAGTCTAGTTGTGATAGGAGTCTATCTATAGTATTACTTAACAGTGGGTTGTTATCAAATTATATCATACAAAAGTCTTGAATACAAGCTACAGACTAGATTATTTATTTTAATTTTGTTAATTTTATGGTGTTTAATGTTACATAATGGATATTAGCCAAAATCTTAATATCACAAAAATCTTAAAGTTATTATATTTAAACCTTCTTATATCGCATCATGTAACATTTGCTTGACATTATATAACAAAAATCGTATTTTTGTAACATATGCTACCTTTTGACCCTTCCACTTTGAAGCCTGATTTTTTGGACTTTTTGCCTCCAAATATTGATAAAGAGGTGATCTATAAGCTTACTCCTTTACTTATTGAAGCTAGGGCAGAGATTGCTGAACTCAAAGGGTATTGCAGCAAATTACCAAACCCGATGATACTTTTATCCACTTCAATGACCAAAGAGTCTATTGCAAGTTCAGAGATTGAAGATATCCATACAACTCTTGTGGATCTTTTACAAAATTCACTTTTCCCTGAAAATGAACGAAATCAAGCTGACAAGGAGGTATTGCGCTACAAAGATGGTATTCTCAAAGGGTATGAATTGCTCAAAGAAGGTTATCCGTTTTCCAATAGAGTAGTATTGAATGTTCAGCAAACTCTTATTCCTCAGCAAAGAGGCGAGTTTAGAAAAAACCAGAATGTAATTTGGAATCCAAGTAAAAAGGAAATTGTGCTTGTTCCACCTAGAGCTAATAATTTGGCAGAGTTTATGAAGAATTGGGAGGATTTTGCAAACTCAGATGACACTGTCTTTGACCCGTTGGTAATTAATAGTATTTTGCATTATCAGTTTGAGTCTATTCACCCATTTGATGACGGGAACGGTCGAACAGGTCGTATATTAATGGTACTTTATCTTATTCACAAAAACCTGCTTGAGTATCCTGTATTGTTTTTGAGTGGATATATTTCTGAGAACAAAAATGATTATTACAGTTTGTTGCAAAGTGTTAGAACCGAGAACAACTGGTATGGGTATTTGGAGTACATGCTCACCGCATTTAAACTACAAGCCAAAGCAACTAAAGCGATGCTATTTGAAGTTTCTGAGCTCATCGTGTCTACCAAAGAATTATTAAAGCAAAAACAGCCAAAACTATATAATTCTGATCTTGTTGATACAATTTTTATGTATCCAGTTGTAACCCCACTTGCCTTGGGAGAAATGTTGGGAGTGCACTATACAACTGCCTCACGGTACTTACAAGCACTTACTAGCTTAGAGATATTATCACAAAAAAAAGTAGGGACTTATCAAATGTATACCAATACTCAACTTATAAACACTCTTCAAAAATAAACTTAATATCACTATGTCCACAACTAACATTATCAAACAAATTCGAAACATCATGCGGGAGGACTCTGGCCTTGACGGGGATGCTCAGCGTATTCCACAGCTGGTGTGGATGATCTTTCTCAAGGTCTGGGATGATAAGGAGACAGAGCAAGGGATGCAGGCTCGCCTTAATGGAGCTACGTATACTCCAACTATTGATACTCGCCATCAGTGGAGATCGTGGGCAGGGGACAGTGAAGGGCTGACGGGAGATAATCTTCTTAATTATATAAATAACGAGCTTTTTCCTTATCTCAAAAGTCTTGATGCAAGTGTAAGCGTGCAAACTGGGATTGTAAAAGAAGTCTTTGAAGATGCGATTAACTTTTCTAAAAGCGGTACCCTTACTCGCCAAATTATTAATATCATCAATGACAACTTTGATTTCAATAAAAGCCAGGACAGACATATTCTCAATGACGTGTACGAAAATATCTTGAGCAATCTCTCTAGCTCCAAAGCAACGGGCGAATTCTATACGCCCAAACCACTTACAAACTTCATAGTTCAGATGGTTAACCCTCGCCTCGGTGAGATAGTGCTTGACCCTGCCTGCGGGACCGGAGGTTTTTTGGTTAATACCATTGAGCATCTGAGAGAGCAAAACCCATCTAGTGAAGATGTGGCTACTTTTGGACAAAACCTGCGAGGTAAAGAGATCAAACAAATGGCTCATCTATTGTGTATGACCAATATGATCCTGCATGGAGTTGATAACCCGGTAGGAATTACTCGAGACAGTTCATTATCGCAGCCTATCAAGGATATTAAACTTGCAGAAAAAGTTGATGTAATTGTAGCTAACCCACCCTTTGGAGGGGTTGTAAAACAAGGTGAAGAAAAGAACTTCCCGCCGGCTTTGAGATCGCGAGAGACAGCAGATTTGTTTTTGATACTGATAATGAATTTATTAAAATCCAATGGAAGGGCAGGGCTGGTGTTACCTGATGGAATACTCTTTGGAGGCGGTTCTCAGGCTAAACTCAAGAAAGAATTATTAGAGACCTGCAATGTCCATACCATAGTCAAAATCCCAAGCGGAGCTTTCATCTACACCCCAATTTCCACAAACCTAATCTTTTTTGAAAAAGGTAAACCAACCAAAGAGATCTGGTACTACCAGATACAGCCACCACAAGGTAGTAAATCTTACGGTAAAACAAAACCAATCAGTGACAAGTACTTTGAGGACTGCAAAACATGGTGGGCAGATCGTAAAGAAACTGAACAAGCCTGGAAAGTGGACATTCAAACTATAATCGATAGAAACTACAATCTAGATTTCAAGAATCCATTTGTTGTCGAGGGAGAAAAGGAATTAAGTTATAACGAAATTATACAAAAAATTAAAGAGAATTTAAATACCAGTCAATCAATTCTAAATTAATATTATGCCGATACCCAAATTCCACCAAATCATGCTTCCTCTTTTAAATCACTATAATGATGGGAAGGTCTATCACCGTAACACATTCATTGAAATTCTTGCAAGTGAATTTGATCTTACAGTTCAAGAAAGATCCGAAACGGTAAGTAATGGAAATTCTAGATTTGCTGACAGAGTGTGGTGGGCGGGTACTTTCTTAAAAAAAGGAGGTTTGCTGACTTCTCCAAAACGTGGCTATCACCAGATTACACAAAGAGGAATGGGTACTTTACAAATGGGTTTAACAAATCTAAACCCTGACAAAATCATTGAACTTTACCCAGATGTTCTCAATGATCCATTTTACAACCCAGAATTACGATCCAAAACTAAATCAGAATCGACACAAAGTCTAATAACTGAAGAGCTAACTCCTGATGAAAGTTTGGACCAAGCTGTAAGTAATATAAAAGCTAGAGCCTATGGAGAGATTTTAGATCAAATAAAACTACTTTCACCTTTGCAGTTTGAAAGGCTTGTGGTTAAGGTCTTGGTTTCTATGGGTTATGGCACAACTGAATTTAGTTTTAATACTCAATACACTAATGATGGTGGTATCGATGGAATAATTCAGGGCGATGAGCTAGGTTTTGAAAGAATTTATGTCCAAGCCAAAAAATACGAGGGCAGTGTAGGAAGGCCTGATATTCAAAAGTTTGTTGGAGCAATGACGGGGACTCAAAAAGGAGTGTTTATAACAACATCTGATTTTACTAAAAATTCACATGATTATATTGCAACGAGACAAGAAAACATTATACTTATTAACGGGGAACAATTAGTAGAGTTTATGTATAAGTACAATCAAGGTGTATCGGTTCGCAAGATAATTGAACTTAAGACTTTAGATTCTGATTATTTTGAAGAGTTGTAGATGTAAACCAACTCTCTACTTAGTTTACAAGTTACAAAAGATAGAAACCAAAATTCAAAAAAACTATTGCATGATTCTCAGTGATACAATATTACAAGCTTAGTATATGTTTGTTAATCTTTAGCACCGTGTAGTTTTCTCAAATATTGATAAGCTAATGCAAGTTCAGGATAGATGGTTTCATATTTGTATGGGGTATTTCTAACTAATATTGCTTTCATCCAGAAATTATAACCTCCATTTGGTGTTCTTCGTATGGATAAAACTTTTCCATTTTCATAACTGATCGTAATTGGGTCGCGATTATCTATCATAGCTTGTACCATTGCATCAAAGGTCTCTTGATTAAGTAGAATTGTAGTTTCTCTAGATCCAACAGTACAATCAAAACTTGCCCAAGTGTTTACAGGATCTGTATCAACTGGATAAGTTCCAGGTGCAAACCAGCAAATATGTGTATCTGTAGCTATTTCTTGTTCGGGAGTATATAGATCAGCACTATCTGGTAGTGCTATATTTGATACTTGTGATACTGAAGGTGGTAGTGCGTCCATATTTATTCATTAACATATATTTACAACAATGACAACAATACAACTGTTAGTTCCTAAATATAAAAATTTTGAGGTACTTCTTCTAATATCACACGATACAACATTTACCTACAACTATATAACAAAAAACCCGTTTTTGTAACATATACATAATTTAGTTGTCGCTGGGAATCCCTAAAATATTATTTATACAATTCAAGATTAGATTCACTTGAGCTAGTTCCAACCCTCTGCTTTCTGATACAATTGAACGAACTCCACTGTTACCATACCTCAAAAGACTATCCATTTTACCTCGCTCTTGATCTATAAGTCTAACTCTATAATCATTATACTTTTGTCGTTCAGAAAATAGCAAGCTCATCTGCTCAGAACTCAAATCATGAGGTTTAAAATCTTTTGAAAGATCTTGATGTTCCATGAGGATTTTGTAGCATACAAAATAAATACAAGCAATAAAAATAAAATATAAAAGTGCAAAACCTGTTCATATATGAGAAACTTAAATATCTCACATATTCTATCTTGACACAACCACAACAGTGTGCTAAAGAGATTAAATATATGGAAATTCACAAAATTAAAACAGGACTTCAAGTGCTAGCTGCAATTACTACAACTGCAATGATTTCTTATGCACCAAAAGCGCTAGCAGAAACAACTGAAATCGCACAACCAATCCCAAATCAACAGATAGAATTATTAATGGCTTGTGGAGGGGTTGAAGAAATCACTCAAGACCAATTATTGAGTTATCATAAACAAGTCTTGAATATGATAAATGGTTTAATTCCTATAGTTGATGGTACTGATCATCTTTATAATGTCGAATTAAGTCAAAACTCTACTCTTAGCATCAGAGTTTATTTTGATGATGAGAGTCAGCCTCGTCTTTATAGAATTACTGATACTAGTCCCATAAGCGGTTATGGCGACATACCTACTTTTGGATATGTGGTACAAAATGGAGTTCCAGAGCTTATGACCAACACATCGAGAGGTGGTTGCGACGAATTAGTACCATTAGCTAGTAACGAGACTGAAACACAGATTTCGTATCTTAAACCAAGTTTTTAGTTAACTTTAAATAAACTTAAAAATATATTTATATGTCATTAAATGGATCACAAGCATCTGCAGATAGAATGGGAATAGTACATGAATTAACTCAAGAACAAAAAGTTCAATTAATTACAAGTTTGTACAACAAGAACAAAGAAAATACTTTCAGATACAGGTCCGAATCTGAGGGTGGAATCGTTGAAGCTAGATTTCACAGCGATTTTGATTTTTTTCTCGGTAACGCCCTAACTGGAAAAATAGCCCTTGAAAGACAAATAGGTGATGATTTATACGACAAGGTTTTACAGGTATCTGACTTTGTGGTTCACAACGGAGACATGAATCTCGAAGTTAATTTCATTAGTCTTTAAATATCCCAACTCAGGTTAAGCTTATTTTAATTACCTGCACCAAACCCCACAAACATCCAAGCCGCAAACAAAGATAAAACTACCGAAGTAAAAAGCGGTACTGCCCAGATCATTTGTGTTGCCACGTTTAAAGCAAATAACTTGACATATATCCGTAGTGGATATATAATTGTGTCATGGCAGGAAACGTTTATAAATCACCACTTACACCCGCAGTCTTTCATATATTACTTGCTTTGAGTACGCAAAACCGTCACGGCTATGGGATTATGAAGCAGGTGGAAATGGATTCTGAAGGTGTGGTAACAATGGGTCCAGGGACTCTTTATGGTTCGATTTCTCGTATGATAGAAGCTGGGCTTATCTGTGAAGCAGAGCCTGATGAATTGGAGTCAAAAGACGGCGAGAGAAGGATTTATTATACTATTACTAGCTCAGGCACAACCTTATTACAAACTGAGATTTCAAGGCTCAGGCAAATTATAAAAAGAGCTAAAAAAATCAAATTAGCAGGAGTTAAACTACAAATTATTTAGTATGAATCCAAACAAACAAAATAAATTACTCGAAAGCCTTTATGCTTGGCTGCTTGTGATGTATCCTAAAGATTTTTACAACAGATTTGCGGTGGAAATGAAGGAAACCTTTAAAGATTTATTGCTTGAGAAAACCTCACAAAATGGCAATATTTTGAGCTTTGCTTTTGGGGTTTATCTCGAGATTTTTATTAATATTCTCAAAGAAAATATAACATTTTATCATATGAACTATATATCAATTATCAGGTCAGGACTTATTACCCTTGCAGTTTTATCCATTCCATTTGTTGCTATGCAATCGGGAGGCAATGTAAACTGGACCGCTTTTGATTTTTTAGCTGCAGGTCTTATTTTAGCTTTTGTATTTTCGACAATAGAGCTTGTGAGTAAAAAATCAAATAATTTGTATTACAGACTTGGCCCAATTGTGAGTGTATTTACAGCAGCTTTTATGCTGGTTTCTGTCTCAGCAGTTAGTCTTATTGGTAGCGTTGGGGAACCTGCAAATCTGGTATATTACGGAGTATTTGTAGCCTTAATCATTACTTCAATACTAGCAAAGTTTAAGCCAAAGTCCATGGCTGTTGCGATGTCTAGTATAACAGGGCTTTTGATTTTCATAACAATTATTGCAATAGCTCTAGGCTGGCAGAATCTTCTAGGTAGCTCTTTGTTTGAGGTAGTAGCAGTAAATGGGTTTTTCGGAGTGCTATTTGCAATTTCAGCAGGGCTTTTCTATATCTCTTCAAGCCAGAAGAGCATTACAAACAAAATTTCAGATTTAAAAGTTTAATCTAAACCTTAACTCGACAGATAGCGAGGGCGTTAGCTCCTTCTTGATCATTTTTAAGCTCAAAAAGCTTTAATGCCATATAGTATAAACCTAATGATATCGATTATTAAATGTTAAAATCAGTAAAAGTTTTAAGCTTTTTTTGCCGCATAAATCCACTAAATGGCCTTTTTTGGGAATCCATAAAAAAGTAAACAGACAAGGAGTCGTCACTTCTTGTTACGAATCTACTTCTAACCATACCTTGTGCACCATTAAAGAAATGTTTTGATGCGATATCTTCACTTAACGTTTCTGGGAAACAACAAATTATATTATCACTAAGTCCTGCGTTTGAAATTTGCTCTAATATCTTACTTTCAATATTTCCATTTTTGTTTTTATGAAATACTAAAGTTTTTGTATTTGTTTGTATATCGGAAAACCAAACATAACCATTATTTGAAAACAAATTAATATATTGTTGAGCCAGTTGTTTGTTTGTTTGAGCCTCTGTAAAAGGGTGCAAATCATGATAAAAGACTCTTCTGTTTGGATCCTCCATCTGAAGTATTTCACTCATATGTATTATATCTTACTTTAAAAACTTAATTTTGTCAAGATCCCCATTCTTTAGACAACTTTTTCCAAACTTTTGAACTTAGTTGATTCATAGTATTGTTTTCTCTTTTGAACTGGCGCCATTCTATGAGTTGTATGCAGTCTCCTTGTATTGTAGTAGCGTATCTGTGAG
>JBBSJV010000020.1:0-17801 GCA_038256935.1 Patescibacteria group bacterium | reverse complement strand
GATTTGGATTAAGCTTCTTTTCAGTGCGGTAATACTGTATTTTTTCTCTATCAAGAGAAGTAAGTCTAAAGTATTTTTTCTTCATACAACAATTGTAACATATAGTAGTTATTTTGTTGCATTAGATTGTTGGGGGGAAGGTGGAAAAAGAATTCCTAGCTCAAAAATTCAATCCAAAGTCTACGAATAAGTTTTTTTGAAGGGGTGAAATCTAACTCTTTCATAAATAATTATATGATCAATTTATTGCTTATGAATCTTGACGAGATCTCTACATCATAGCATTTAATTAAGATTAATTATGCCAACCACCACCCCTTCCCACGACAAACGTATGGCAGAAATGAGTTTTGCTAGAGTTTACCCTTTATATGTAACCAAAATCACTAATAAAGGACGCACCATTGAAGAACTGGATGAGGTTATTACTTGGCTGACAGGTTTTGATTTTGATAAGATTCAGGAAATGCTGGATAGACAAGTCTCGTTTAAAGAATTTTTTGAGGAGGCAAATCTTAACCCTAATGCTAAATTTATCAAAGGTCTTATTTGTGGCTACCATGTAGAAGATATAGAAAACCCACTGACCCAAAAAGTGCGATACCTAGATAAAATGGTAGATGAACTAGCCAAAGGAAAACCTATGGAAAAGATTTTGAGGAAGTGGTAAGATTTTCATTGACTACTTTATTATGTTAACTAAAATTTCATTATAAGTGTCAATTAATCAAACGTTATTAAAAAGAAAATCTAATCGCCTCCCATATAAACATCTGTATGAGAGCGGATATTGGTATTTCGTTACAATTTGTGTCTTTGATCATAAGCCAATTTTATCTTCCGTAGGGGCGATTTCGCAATCGCCTGAGATACAACATGAATCAAGTCTACATCTTACAATTCAAGGTAAAATCGTTGAAAAAGAATGGAATAATCTACTTAATCACTTCAAAAATATTTATTTAGACGAATACGTAGCCATGCCAAATCATTTTCATGCTATTATTGGTTTTGATGGCACTCCCTACTCAGTTTATAATCATAAAGAAGCAAATCTATCAAATATTATTAAAAGATTTAAACAAGAATCTACATTTCAGATCAGGTCCTTGCAAACTGGCGATTGCGAAATCGCCCCTACGAAAAAAAAGCAAATATGGCAGAAATCATTTTATGATCATGTCATTAGAGACGAAAAAGATTTAATAAGGATAAGAGAATACATAAAAAACAATCCACTGAAATGGCAATTGGATGAGTATTATACAATTTAAAAAGATCAAAGCACCATTGACTAAATACATCCCCTCTAAAAACTTTCTTTAGGTGGGTATAATCAGTATTAATTACTAAGCTTATTCATCAAATCAAACTTATTGTACATCCTCACAGCTAAACAAAGTAAAACTGGTGCCGGCTTCTAATCCTCTCACATCAGGTAACAATTCCTGTAAAATTAAAATATTGTTTTCAGTAACAAAAAAACTAATATGAGGCCCTTCAACTTCATAATCTATTCTTAATTGAAGCTTAGTAGTTTCAATTGTTTCTAATAATCTATCAAATTCATTTTGTTCTAAACAACCATTTAACCCATCACTACTTTTAATAATTTCAGCAGGCACTTCTTGAATTAGATCTCTATTTCGCCTTGGTTCCCCATTGCACCCATAAATAGATAGAATAAATAAGCCAATTAAAGCTCCCTCTAGAAGTTTTGGTTTTTCAGCAGATGAAAACATGTCAACTATTATAGAAAATTATATAATTTTGGCAAATCCTTGATATAATAAGTAAAGGCACTGAGACAACCTTCGATTATAATATTTTCTTAGGCATTATTGAAAGTAAAGATTACTTGTTATTAAGAAAGGAAAAGAAGACTTTTTGTATAATTCCAAAGAATAAACTCTCAAAAAATGAATTGGAATATATTCGCTCACGGTTTTTAAAAAATGACTCAAATATACTTCTTCAAAAAACTTCTCCTCAAGTGAATATTATCTGGATTATTAACAATTGCTTGTAAGTGTTTTTTGGTGGCATAACCTTTATTCACTTCCCAGCCATATTCTAAAAACTCTTGACTTAACTTTTTCATCAAATTATCTCTATAAACTTTTGCAAAAATACTGGCTAAAGCGATACACAAAAACCTATCATCTCCCTTGACTACTCGCTCTATATCCATACTAAAAGCCCAATATTCATCTTTAAGGACCAATTGCTGTGAGTCAAATAAATCAAGCTCAAAATACTTTGTGAGGTCAAACTGTAATTTGTTTTCCAGGAGTATTAAATTTAATAATAATTTGTTTTGACTTCGTATAATCTTTATTTTACCATCAGCTAACACCCTTAAATCAGGATATTTTTGCTTATAAAACAATACACCTAGCCATAAAATATGACTCAATACCACACCTATTCCATACTTATCAATTAGTTGAGGCGAAGATGAGATCACTATATGATCAAACTTTTTTTCAAACTTATCTACGATTTCTTCTCTTGATTTCTCCCTTACTTGTTTACTATCTCTAACTATTTTCAAGACCTCTATGTAATCTTTAAAAAATCCCTCCCATTGCTCCTGCGAGCAGTGATAACAATTCAAAGGCAAACCTGCATCTAAAAGACAAAACCCCACAGATAAAGGCCCTGCCACACTACCCCTACCTACTTCATCGATACCTAAGATCATCAATAAAGACTTTATCAAAAATGAAAATATGACAAGATATAGTAAATTCCAAAATTCAAATATTTCTGTGATTCTCAACTCGTCTCGGAATCTTTCCAATTTAAAATATAAAAGACCCTGAAATAAAATCACCCTCAAAATATAAACTTTGAGGGAAACCCGGTGAATTCAAAGTTTTAGATTTCAACAGCTTCAAAAAACCCAACTGTCATCGCGGAACTCGTTTCAGGATCTCCTAGTAATCTAAGTTTAACTTCATATTAAAGCATTTATAATGTGCCATTAACTTAATCTGGCTTTGTATAAAATTTAGACTATGGTATTCAACATTTTAAACTGAACAAAAATTAGCCACCACGGAGGATCCTGAGACGAGTTTAGGATGACACTAAAATTGTAAAAGAATATTTTGATATCTACAGGGGTGGCAAATTACAAACCATCACCATTCATACTGAATAAAGAATATTAGTATTTTTTTCCAAAATAAAAATGTTTGTATACTAAACCTACCCAAAATACTGCTGATGATAGAGTTATCAAAGTTCCTGCCTGCCAAAACGGTAAGGCAACAAGTCCCAATACACTAGCAAGCGGAGCAAAATACAAACCCAAAAGCACCATTAAACTAGAAAATACAAAAGCTACATTAACATAGTTGTTATTAAACAGCCCTTTCAAACTTGCATTTTTGAGGTTTTTAAACCCATATAGATTAAACAATTCACAAAAACAAATTACCAAGAAGGCCATAGTTCTAGCTGTAGCTAAACTGGCTTCATTGCTACTATCGTATTCAAATACAAACACTCCAAAAACCAAGATAGACATCACAATACTGATTAAAATTACAAAAGGTAGGGATTTTTTATTGAGTATTTTTTCATCAATTGGTCTAGGTGGTTTTTCCATTGTGCCCTCTTCTACTTCTGTACTCAATGCAATGCCGTTGACACCGTCAGTTACAAGATTGACCCACAGGATCTGAATAGCTGTCAGTGGAATAGGAAGCCCTATAATGATTGCAATAATTACTGTAATAATCTCAGCAATATTAGTTCCAACTAAATAATAAGCACTTCTTTTGATATTTTCAAAAACGATTCTACCCTGCTCTACAGCTGAAACAATGCTTGCAAAATTGTCATCGATTAATATAATATCTGCTGATTTCCTGGCAACATCGGTACCTACTTTTCCCATAGCAATTCCAACGTCAGCCTGAGAAAGAGCGGGAGCGTCATTGACTCCATCACCTGTCATAGCTACAATTTGTCTATTTTGTTGTAATATTTTGGTGATTTTAAGTTTGGTGGTAGGGTTTAATCTGGCAAATACATTACAATGAAGTACGACTTGTATAAATTTAACATCATCGAGTTTATCCAGTTCAGTTTGAGTGTAAACAGTATTTATTTCTAGATCTTTTGGAATTTCTTGAACCAGTCCAATTTGACTAGCTATTGAAAATGCAGTTTTTTTATGATCTCCCGTCATCATTACTACCCTAATTCCAGCGCTATGGGCTTTTCTAATACTTTCTGAAACCTCTTCTCGTACAGGATCCTGCATCCCTGCAATACCTACAAAAGTAAACTCGGTTATATCTTGATCAGGGTTATCGCTTGAGAAATTAATATTCTTAAATCCCATTGCTACAGTTCTAAGTCCTTGGCTACTATATAAGCTAACTTTATCTAAAAAATACTGAATTTCTTCTTCACTAATCGTTTTTGAATCGACTTCACCATCATTTTCAAAGGCAATTTTAACTGATCTTTTGAGTACTTCTTCAGGAGCTCCTGCTATCATCAAAACCCCAGCTGGACTAGTTTCTGTGCGGATAGCCATGGCTCTAATTTTGGTTTGTGAGTCAAAAGGGTAGCTATGCAACTGCTGGATAAGTGAATTTCGCTCAAGCCCAAGTTTTTTAGCAAATACTACCAAAGCTGCTTCAGTTGGCTCCCCGATTACTTCGATCTGATCATTTTTTGCTTGCAATATAGTGGAGTTACTCCAAAGGGCAATTTTGGCAAGTTTTTTGAGAAGTGCGTTGACTTCAATCCTATTACCATCTACATCCAATACTTCACCAGTGCTTTCCCAGCCTCTACCGGTGACTTTATACTCGCTTTTATCACTTAAGATTAATCTTTCTACCGTCATCTTGTTTTCCGTCAAAGTACCAGTTTTATCTGTGCAAATTGTAGTTACAGCTCCTAAGGTTTCAGTAGCAGGTAGACTTCTAATGATCACTTGTTGCCCTGCCATACGCTGAGCACCAATTGCAAGCACTACAGCAAGGACAGCAGGGAGTCCTTCAGGAATAGCTGAAACTAGCATAGCAATAGATATCATTGCAATCTCATAGGCTTCGTAACTGAGGTAAAAATACCCTAACAAAAACAATATCAGTGATAAAATAATGGTCACTACCCCAACTTGAAGACTCAAATGATTGGTCTCTTGTTTAAATTTAGAAACTGGATCTTTGACGTTTCTAACGTTAGTTGCGATTTGTCCTAGCTCAGTTTTATCTGATGTAGCAACAACCACAGCTTTGGCTTCTCCAGAGGCTACAAAACTACCTGTAAAGACCATATTAGATCTTTCTGCAACCGAAGCATCTATATCAACTGGGCCAAGGTACTTATCAACAGGTACTGACTCACCCGTCAAAGAAGACTCATTCATCCTTAGATTATTGTTTTCTGCTAGCCTACAATCAGCTGAGATAAAATTACCCTGTTCAAAAAATATAATGTCCCCTGGAACTAGTTTGCTACTTGCAATCATAGTTATTTTCCCATCTCTAAGAACTTTTGCTTTACTTGGTATAATTTGTTTTAGAGCCTCCATACTTTTCTCAGCTCTGTACTCTTGAATAAACCCAATCAAAGCATTAATGATTAATATTACTGTAATGATGATGCTATCAGCTAAATGTCCTGAAAAAAATGAAACAAGAGCAGCAAAGATCAAAAGACCCACTAAAAAATTAGTAAATTGATGCAATAATACTTGCCACCAGATAACTTTTTTATCCATGTTTAATGAGTTTAAGCCGTATTTTGACAACCTTTTTTGTACTTCTGATTTATCTAATCCATTTACTGAAGCCGATAATTGATCTAAAACTTGGTCAATACTGATATGGTGCATTTAACAAATTATATCTTAACAGAGCTACTTTGACAACTGATAAAATTTTTTGACAGTGCATAAATTGTAGCCTATACTATTTCCAGCTTAGAAGTTGATACAAATTTCTAAAGAAAAACAAAAAAAACACAAATGTCTGAGAAAAAGCCTAAAAATAAACATATAGGGTATCAAGTAAAAACAGTATCAAGACCGAGGCCGAGTGGTAAAAACACCAAAAAAATGTTACTAATAACGGGTGTTTTGATAATTAACTTGGCTTTTTTGGGTGGGTTTATGAGTTTTTATTCTCGCTTTGCATCTCAGATCATTACAAATAACGACACTTTAAATTCTTTAGCTGAGCTTGGTAACAACTCACCATTTGCAAATGTCGGGATTCCTTTATTGGATAAATCTAGCCTTGGTCTGTTTTCTACGGATCTACCTTTCCCTCAAATACAAGAAAGTGAGCCTGAAGTACAATTACAATTTCAAAATTTATTATTAAAACAAAGTATTTTTAACGGCGAAGAAGTCTCAAGCGGATTACCAGCAATGAGCGATCAGAAATGGCAAATCTTTGGATCTTATTCATACAGCGGGCAAGAGGGAAATAAAAATGATCTAGTTTGGTACAATAATGAAACCAATTCAATCATGGCTTGGAGTATTGAAAACAACGAACTAACAGGGCTTAGAACCTTACCAACAATTAAAAATACCAGTTATCAGTTAGTTAGCTTAGCAGATTATAACGGGGATGGCGAGACTGACTATATGTGGCGAAGTAATAGCGCTAATGATGACTTATTCTTACTTTGGACAATGAGTGGTGAAAGAGTTGTAAAACAACAATGGGTTGAAGTCCAAGTCCAAGATGTCTCTGATTGGATGGTGGCAGGAACAGCTGATTTCGATGGAAATGGCGCTTATGACCTGGTACTTCGCTACACAGGATCAGGGCAAGACTATCAAGGAGCTAATTTAATTCACTTTTTTGAATATAGAAACAACAATTTAGAGCCAAAAGCAACTGAGACTATCAAATGGCTACCATGGTTAAATGACATTACAGCAAGTGACGGTCAGAAAACTCAAGAACTAGCAGCAATTGTAGACATTGATTATGACGGTTTTCCTGATATTGCGTGGAGAAAAAATGCAAATAGTGAGCAAGAGTCAGACAAATTACTTATATGGTTAATGAATGATTTACAAAGATCTTCTACTATAGAGTTAGATTTAACAAAAGATGCCAATTGGCTTCCTACCTTTTACGACGTGGATAATAATAATTCATACGATATAATCTGGAGAAATACAGGTATTTCAAATGTACCAAGTTGTAAAGACGGAGTCTCCATCTGGCTACTGAGCCCAGTATTTAGATCCCAAACACAACTAGTAGAAGAGATAAAGGGGTGCTGATAATTTTAGCTGTCATTTCAAAGCATGGCTTAGAAATCCCATAGTGTTGCAGCATGTCATTCAAAGTTTATTAATCAGGGCGAATGAGTACAGCCCCTACAAATACACCTTATTTTATATTGAAAATTAATCATTTATAATTGAAAGATATTTGCCACCACAGGGGATCTCTCGCTTTGTTCGAGATGACATGCTTTTATTACTTTGAAAGTTTTTGAATAAGAAAAGATCCTGAAACAAGTTCAGGATGACGACTTAAGTAAGTTAGCACTGCAGATTAAAATTTCCCTACTGTATCAATCTTTCCAAATAAAACGAATACACATTTTGCATTTCTTTGCGAATGCTGATTTGACGTTTTTTGTCTTCACTATCTTTGTGATTCAAAAACAAGAACAGCATAGTCTTGTATAGGGCAAGTAGCTGGATCTCATGTAGGTGAGGTTGAAACTCTGGATCTATAGTTTTGTAGATATTTCCAAGTCTTGAAATGATGATCTGATCCAAAATCTCAGTTACTTCTTTTAGTTCTGGAGTGGAGGTTGCAAAATTAAAAATCTGGTAATATTCGGGGTTAGCTTTATCAAATTCGAAAAAGAAATTAATCATCTCATCGATAAACTCTTCTTTGGAACAATTGCTAATGCCAGTTTTCAGCATTTTGTCGTATTGGACATCTATTCTTTCCCCATAATATTCAGCAAGTGTTATTAAAATTTCTTTTTTATTCCTGAAAAATTGGTAAATTGTTCCTATTGGTAAATTCGCAAATTCGGCAATATGCCTAGTCGTGGTAGACTCGTATCCAACTTCGGCAAATAGTTTAGCTGATGTTTTGAGGACTATATCAACTTTTTGTTTGCCTCTTTTTTGTTTGGGTAGTTTACGTCGGTTCATATTTTTAGGACGGTTTAGCTTGCAAGATTTGTAACCTTTCTTAACAACTATTTATTATAAACTAGTTTTTCTCTCCTGACAAATAATTACTGCATTTTAGTCACAAATTTTAATTTAGTTATTAAAACATTTGCATCTTCTAATTATCCTAGAAAGGGCTTAAACTGTTTTTTTGTCAAGAATTGTTCACTTTTTAGGACTGTACCGTACTTTTGACATAGAAAGGGTTTTACATTGATGTAAAAATATGAACAATCTTCAATCTATAAACCCATTTAATCTCGAAGTTGTATTTACTAAAGCTCAAGACACTGAACCTCAAATTTTAGAAAAAATATATTTTTCAACTCAAGCTTTCAAGTCTTGGTCAAAGACCAATTTTGAGCAAAGATCCAGGCTTATGAATAAATTATCAGATGTATTGAGAGAAGATCGCCAAGTCCTAGCTGAGCTAATCTCTATGGAAATGGGCTGTCCTGTTTCTCAAGCCATTTCTGAGGTTGAAAAGTCAGCCCAACTAGCAAATTATTACGCCGATGAAGCTCAGATAATCTTGGCTACTGAAACATTGGAATTAGGACTAAAACGGTCACAGATCCGCTTTGATTCTTATGGCCCAGTGCTTCATATAGCTCCTTGGAATTATCCTTTATATTTAGCATTGAGGCCAATTATCCCAGCAGTAATGGCAGGTAACACCATGCTTTCAAAGCATGCTTCAAATGTTACTCAAATGAGCGAGACGATTCAAGAATTGTTTGAAAAATCTGGTTTTGATGAAGGTGTTGTGCAATCTCTCTTTATTAATTCTGATTTAGTAGAACCTGTTATTAGTCATCCCGATATAAGATTAGTGACCCTAATTGGCAGCGAAAATGCTGGTAAAAAAGTCGCCTCAACTGCAGGGTCTTACTTGAAAAAAACCTTGATGGAGCTTGGTGGAAACGACCCCTTTATTGTCTTTGAAGACGCGGATCTGCTAGAAGCAAGTCGCCAAGGAAGTACCAGTAGACTTCGAAATCAAGGACAAAGCTGTAATGCAAGTAAAAGATTTATAGTTCATAAAAGCTTGGAAAAAGAATTTATAGAGCTACTTAAAACAAATTTTAGTGATCAAGTCTTTGGTGATCCGATGGAAATTGAAACTACTTTTGGACCACTTGCGACTGAATCAGGATTACTAGATACGCAAAGGCAAGTAGCAGAATCTGTGAAAATGGGAGCTGAAATTGTAATTGGAGGGCACGGAGAATATTATAAAGGCTTTGCTAGCTACGATGAGTTTTTGAAAACCAACCCCAAAGGATATTTTTACCCGCCAACGATACTGACAAATATCACTATATCACTACTGAGATACCAATTTTCCAAGAAGAAGTATTTGGACCGGCAATCGGTGTGATAACCTTTGAAACCGTTGAAGAGGCCATTGAACTAGCTAATAATTCAAGACTAGGACTTGGAGCCAGTGTCTGGACAAACGACGTTAACATTCAAGAAAGAATGCTTCAGGAGCTAGAATCAGGCATGGTAGCCATCAACTCAATGGTCAGATCTAATATTAAAATGCCATATGGAGGCGTCAAAAACTCGGGTTATGGTAGAGAAATGGGAAGCTATGGTCTAAAAGAATTTGTAAATATCAAGAGTGTGATTGAGAAATAAATATATTGTATATATTTTTGTAGGGGCTGGGTTTATCTATCTTTTTTCTTTTAGTAGGGGCGATTTCGATATCGCCCGTTTCGGATTGCTATTTTGAGATGTGAATTAATTTGTAATCAAAAATTGCTTGACAGTGCGGGAGAATACGAATTCTCCCCTACGATGGGAAATTAATAAATAGAATAATATTTGAACAAAACGAAAACCTCTGCTAAACTTATTAGTATACAACTAAAACAAAAAATCTATGCCAAAATCAAAAAGCCATAAACAGAAACCCTCTCGCAGTTTTTTAATGGGATTAAGCTTGTCTGTGACCATGGTCTTTGCCTTGGCTGGATTTTCCTTGCTTGGATTAAATCAATCAAGCGATACTGCTCAGGCAAGTAGTATGTCGGTATCAGCAGTAATTGCCAATACTAACCAAGAATCAATCAAAAATTTGGCTTTAAATTACGATCAAAATCGACTTAACTGGAGCGGTTTTTATTTTTCTGATAATGACAGTTGCCAGCAAGTTGAAACTAGCAATTTAGAGATTATCAATCAGAAGTTGTTTTTGGATGTGGTTGTCATTGAAAGCGATGACTGCGCCGAGTTTGGTGATATATTAGAGTTTTCTGGATCGATTGACACTACAGTTGGTTTAACAAGGGCTGATCTTGAGAACACTATTGTGGAAATTAGATAGGATTTTTATCCTTTGCGTAGGGGTAAGCTTTAGCTTCCCGTGTTAACTCAATTGTAAACATCAATAATTTAAAGGGTTTATATTAGTGCAATTTTGAATAGATAATTTACTGGAAAAGTTGCTTCGCAATGCGGGAGAATTTAAATTCTCGCGTACGGTGGGGAATTAATATTTAAATGTAGAGGATGTAGATGTCAATAATTTCAATGACAACTTCTTCATGTCACCCTGAATTTATTTCAGGGTCTATTATTCATAGTATATTAGGAAAAGATTCTGAAACTAGTTCAGAATGACACTACGAATATTTTGACATCTACAGGCGATGCCCTCATCGCAATTATAAATTACTGCCCTTATTCTTGGATAACACCTCCGCCAAAGCCTCCATTAGTTCTAAATTCTCTTGTTTGGCTAGCAAATGAGTCGGGGCAATGAGGCCAACTACGCTTTTTTCGTTATTTACATAGACATCAGTTGCAACCATTGCAAACCCTTTTCCTAGTGGGACTAGTGAGTTTTCCCCACCAAAAATTGTCCGGATACTATTTTTCATTCTAGATTTGGATTCTGGGTCTAGATCGGATTTATCGACTTCGGCTAGTTGTGATTCAAGCGATGGGGAACTGTCTTGAAGTAACAATTTTTTGTGAGAGTCTAAATTATCCAAAAAGTCCAAAATATCTGTTACTTTCCCGTCCCCTCCAGAGCTAAGAAGATTGGTTATACCGCTATAACTTTCTTTATCTTGATCGACAAAAAACCCTACTCCCCCTGCACTACTTGCAAGTAATCTTGAGATTTCTTTATTTAAAGTCGACTGTTGCTGTTCCAGTTGATGAATCTTTTGTTTTAGATCTAAATGTTGTTTATTAGTAACTCTAAGACCATCAATGAGTTGAGTAATAAAAATCCTATAGGCTTTGTCTGTAGGCTGGCTAGAAGAATTAGTAAAGGGTTGGAAAAGATAACCTTTGTCCCTAAGATTAACAAATTCATTACGGATGGTTGCTGGTGAAAACTCAAAGTTATACTTTTCTTTGATTTCCTTTGAGCCTACACCCTGCCCTGTCTCACAATATTCTTTGATAACGGCAAATAGAAGTGATCTTTGGCGTGGAGATAATTCTTGGTTTGTATCTTCAATATCTTTTTTAACAGCCATATTGTATTTTGTTTATACCATCTGAAGTCATAAAAGTCAAATTCTAAAATAATTCAAATACTTTTTTAAAGACCACTTTTTGTTCTTTTGTTAAATCTAGCTGTTCAATCGCATCTACAATCGGCAAGTGCTGATATGTTTTTCTAGTAAACTCTATTTCACTCACTAGGTCCTGTAATTTTGTTCCAAGTTTCTCTATTTCCTGATTTAATCTTAAGAGATCTAATTTTTTCTGATGCTGGTGATAATCTAAAATTTTACTAATTTTTGAGCTATACTGACTTGTTATTAGATCAAAAAAAGATCTGTTTGAAAGAAGCTGTAAAGCAAATTGCCTAATTTCTTGATTTTCTAGACCATGACTTACAGTACAACTAGATCCGCCTTCTTGGCTAAAAGTATCGTATTCACCTGAGGTTAAATAAATTTCAAGAAAGGAATTATAAGATTCGAAAGCATCTGCACTTTGAATAACTATAGCCTCAGAGGCCAAATACAAAGCAGAATATAAAGAATAATAAATTTTATTCTCCAAACCTTCTTCTTGAAAGTTAATATTATTTTTAATTGCAAAATATTTGAGATATACAACGACTAGATGTACAAATTCATTGGTTTTATAGCTACTCCACTTAAGAATTAATTTTTGATTTGCTTGGTTCAAAAAATAGTTACCCCCTCTTTGATCTTTAACTGTTTCTACGCAATCAATTTCAATAGACTGATCTAATATATTTGTTGCTGTGACATGACTTATAAAATTCTGAGTCCATAAAACTTCCTGCATTTCATTATCCTGTATTTCACTATTACAAACAAAAATTATAGCCTCTATTACCGACTGAAGAGTTTTAAAATCCATGAGCTCCTCAGCTCTTTTTGGCCTTCGCACAAGTGTTACTTTCTCACTAGCTCTAGATTCAGATAATTCACTGTTTTCCATTCTCAGCGGAGTAATTGTGATGATATTATTTTCCAAAACTAGCTTTATAAACTCTAAACCATAATTACTACCTTTATTAAACTCCAAATTTAAAACTGATAGATGGGATTTTAAAACTGAATTAACATGCAAAATTAATTCGCCACTTGCTAAAATTTCTGAAAGTTTTTGAAATGATTGTAAATAACTGCAATACGACTCACTTACATGGCTAAGTCTTGCAAATAGTTCTAGTTTTAAAGCTGAATCTTGAATACCACAGGCAGTTTTAAAATCTTCGTATGTATCCAATTTTGAAGATTGAGAATTTGGTAATATAATTGGTAATGTTTCTGTACTAGTAATATTTGCAATAGGTAGTATATTAAAAGGACTTCGGTTTGCAAATCCACTTTCTGCACCTGCTTTTAGGGCTAATATATGTTTATTATACAAATCATTCAATATTTCTAACTCTTGCCTTACTGCAGTTACAAATCCATCATGAAAAGAACTTTTCCCACCTCTAAAACCACCACCTTGGTCAATATCAAATTCTAAAATCTGCAAAAGATAAATATAAAACTCCGAGATGATAACGTGCTTTCTTGGTTCTGTATCAAGTGCTAAGAAAACTCTTGGATAAATCTCTGTAATCCGATCAATATACTGTTTGAGAATAGATGCCACCATAAATCTAGCTGGCCACAAGGAATAATCTATATTTGCATCAGTATTTATAACTCTCGGCGCTGTTTGATACAATCTCTGCCCTGCTTCATTAGTAGAGACCCAATTCAAAGCTACACGGGATTCATCAATTCCTGAAATATTTAAAACTTTAAATGCCCCAACACCTATGTCATCATTACCAATGACCTGTTTAAAATGATACAGACTAGTACTAAGTAAATTAATTACCATCTCTTCAATCTTATCTAGCTCTTGTCTTCGTTTAGACTTTTCTTCTTCAATCTTATTTCTTCGAAATTCCTCATAAGCCTGATCAGTCACATTTTTGCAGTAATATTAAAATTAAAAGTTGCTATCACTAACTTCAAATGAGGTCAATGCAAGAATGTGATTAAGGTGTTAATATATTTGAAACAATCAATCATACAAGCTGGTGAAGCTGAGTTAGCATTAATAGAGTCAATACAAGGTTCCTTTAATCAACTATTAACAAATACTCAAAACACACCCATTACTTCCATTACAATAAAAGGCTTTATAAACGACAAAATTTTAATATCTTTTACTGCAAATGGTAACGTTGCAGGTACTTTTGGAATTGAATTTTACGAAGTGGTAGAACAGCCACCAACGACTTTACAGATTAATCAATTGTTTAATAATATAATAACACACTGCGAAGCTTCATTACAAATACCTAGTGAGATTAAATCAAATTATAACGAATAATCCCCTACTCCACATACTCACTTTCCATCAATTCCTTTTTACTGATTTTTCTACCACCCATTTCGATAAATAGGTCTCCGTTGAGATGATCCACTTCGTGTTGGATGACCCTCGACATCCAGTTTCTTGCACTCATTGATTTTTTGACTAGGATTGGCTCACTACTAGAATCTTCTAAAAACTCTTCAAGATTGGCGATTGTTGTAAACTCGACATTGATATTGGCTGGTCTGATAATTTCCCAGTATTGGTTTGGAAAACTCAAGCACCCTTCAATCATTTGGTTTCTAGTTTGAGAGAAAAAGGTTATTTCAGGATTGATCATTACAAAATGCAAGATTTTATCTTTCTTATCGGCAATTTCTGGATCTAGATTGATAATACAAATTTGTTTACTCACGTTTACTTGAGGGGCTGCAAGGCCAATTCCAAGGCCATCGACAGTGGTAAACATGTCTCTGATTAGTGTTTTATCTTGGTCATTTAAAGGAAGCTTAACCTTGGCTGCAACCTGCGTCAAAACTGGGTCTGGATAGGTAATAATCTTGAGTTTTTTCATCCTTCCAAACATACAATATTCTTAGGCTTTCGTCAATTCTATATTTACTGCTACGGGGTGAGTTATTCGCCGGTGAAGTATCTGATATAGTGACTGGATAAGGACCATCAAGACAGGGCCTATAACAAAACCCATAACTCCAAAAATAGCTACTCCTGATAAAATACTAGTCACGATCAAAAGAGGGTTTCCATCATCGCTACTAGCAATAACTTTGGGTATCAGTACATAATTTACCCACAGCACCAAGGCTTCTAGAATAGGAATCAAAATCAAAGCAGCCACAGGATTTTTAGTAAATATTAATGTTACTGGAATGGCATATCCAATCTCAGCTGGAGAAAGTGGTAACAATCCAATCAAAATTACAAAGGTCAGGATGATAAATTTGTTTTCAATACCAAAAACTACTAATAAAATAGCTGTAACAACTGCATGAATACTAGCTGAAATAAGTGAAGCATAGGCCACATTTCTCACCCCATGTTGAAACTCGTGACTAATGATACTTTCTTCTTTGTCATCTAAAGGAACGACTGAATAAATATTAGACAGCCACTTCTTACCATGGACCATAAAGAAAAACCAAGATAAGTAAAACAAGATGGTGGCAATAAGTAGAGACCCCACTTGAGTGGCAGTTTGCTGGCCGATTTGAATAGTTCTACCAAGATTGTTAGAATCAAAAACCGATCGAAAAATCCCTGCCCTATCGTTAAATGTAGATTGAGCATTACTGATTTCTTGATTTAAATCTATGGACAAATCAATAGCGGCTCTGTCGTCAAGGCCAAGGAAGTTTTTAAATTGCTCATTATTTGGAATATCAGTTACAAAACTCTCAATTCCCTGTTGAAATTTAGGTAATTCTTTTCTAAAGCCAGACCAAAACAGATTTAAACTTAATATAAATACTGTGGATAATAATATCATGGTGATGATCCCTGCTGCTCCAGCACTTGATTTGTTTAAGTAAGGTTTAGATAGTATTCTAAAATTATTATAAATAGGATATGTAAGTACTGCTACAATCAAGCCAAGACTTAATGAAGTTAGGTAGTCTTTGTTAAATAACCACAAAAAATATAGGATAACACCTCCTAAAACTAAACTAGTTAGATTGTATGGAGTAAGTATTGAATTTTCTCCAATTTTATCTTTGACTTTTGTGTTTTTTCGTGTCATAATGTACTCACAAGAGATTATAACTGATATTTTCAGAATATACAAACTCTTAGCAAAAACAAACACAAAATAGTCTATGAAACACAAGAATTTGTTTATCAAGGTCAGTTTTTCGCTTTTAGCGGTTAATTTTATATTGGCTGGAATAGTATTTTCAAACTACTTTAGTTCGCAAAAACAAGCTGAAGCCATGCTAAGAACTCAAAATCAAGAAGTCCAGGGGGTGACCAATATCCCAGTTTTTGATCGAAATTATGTAATGAGCGATTTTACCTTTTCATCAACTAGAGCTTTTCCTAGCGAACAATCTGTTCAGGATTATTTAAATAGAACTAATTCACCTCTAAAGAACTACACTGATGGTGGTAGACGTGCTAGTTACTGGATTTATACAGCAGCTCGTGGAATCACAAGTAGTAAATACAATGTGAAACCTCAGATTAATCCTGGCGTAATAATTGCTTACTTGGAAAAAGAACAATCATTAATAAGTCTTTCAAATTATAATACAGTCACTGATCCAGAAAGACGTATCCGAACTGCTATGGGCTATGGATGTCCCGACGGCGCCAGTTGTAACCCAGCATATCTGGGATTTGCTAATCAAGTCACTTGGGCTGCATATCAACTCCAATACAATTACAACCTAGCCACAACCAGTCAAAGCGATAGTTATAGAATCAATAGAACTATTACCACCCTTGATAACTATGATGTGTTTATGACAAATGCTGCCACTGCTGCTCAATACAGATACACTCCACATGTCTATTGGGGCAACTATAATCTTTGGAAAATCATCACAGCTAATGGTTGGGGAGTCAGTAGCACTACATATTCTTATGCTGATATTGATGGTGTAAATCTTGCTAACAAAAGGCCTACTGGAACTACAGCTACAACCTCAATAACTGCTGCTCAAGTCGGCCCAATTCTTACTCAAGATGTAGCAATTGGAACAACAGGAGATAATATTAAAGTGCTTCAACAATTTTTGCGACAAGAAAAACTATACACCTACCCTTACATTACAGGATACTACGGTAGTATTACCAAAACTGCTCACGACCAGTACAAAGCTGCAAATGTGGTTCAAGCCTCTCCAGTCTCAGTGCCAGCAACAGCGGATACTTGCCAGCAATTGTATGCCAGAAGTTGGTCAATAGGTCAACAAAATGAAGATGTTAAAAAACTCCAACAATGCCTAAAAGACGCCGATCTATTTGCCTGGCCAAGTATCACAGGTTACTTTGGAAGTGTAACGAATCAGGGTTTGCAAACTATCAGAACTCAACAAGTCACAGTAGCTGCTTCTCCAACTGCTAGAAAACCTTTATCAAGAGCTAGCGACACCGTTTACACCATTGCAGGGCGAACAACCGCTGACGCACTTAACCTCAGGGATCAAGCTTGTGGAGTCGTTATAGATAAGGTAGATTGGAGCGTTGAAGGTCAAAAACTAGATGGCCCTGTTACTAAAAACTGTTTAGGTAGCAATTTAGAATGGTACAGAGTGAAATTTGCAAATGGAAAAATCGGCTGGGTCGCAAATAACTATCTAGGAAGCGAACCAGAACTCATAAAACTAGGGAAGTCAGTTTTGACCACAAATCCAGGCGAAAAGATAAATCATGTAAACCTCAGAGACAATCCTTGCGGTATCAAAACAGGTGAGACTCCTTGGAATTCTAAAGGTACAGTTGTCGCTAATGCTGTAGTTAAAGCCTGTTGGGGCAAAGGCTATACCTGGTATCAAGTAAAGTTCGATAATGGTAGAACTGGCTGGGTCGCTAGCAACTATTTAAAATAATTGACTTGCTAAGAAAGATAAAACCGTAAAGCCTCTTTTTATATCTATTAGGAGTTAAGGTAATGTTATAAAATATTAACAAATTCATTAAAAATTAAAGTATGACACAAGTAGACACTAACACACTAAAAACCTTGCAAACAGACGTTATTTCCACACTTTCTCAGTATTTTGAGACTAATGATCAGTTAATACTAAAAGATCTAGTT
>JBBSJV010000019.1:0-18582 GCA_038256935.1 Patescibacteria group bacterium | reverse complement strand
TTTTAACAATTATAAATAAGGTATTTAAATCTTTTTTAACTAAACATCTAACCTTTCTTCCTGATAATTTTTAATCTCTACCCCTCTTACCGGATTTGTACTTTGACCTGAAAAAAACTAGAGATATTTTTGGTGGATTTATCATGTCTTTGTATTCTTTAAAGTTTAACAGATTTTATACAAAGTCAGTATGAAAAGTTTTGCCTGATTTTATCTCTACTGCTTCCAATTCAATGCTCCTATCAATCATATGCGATTAATAAACGCCACTTACAATTTACATAAATATTTCTGTTTC
The DNA here is from genome assembly GCA_038256935.1 of Patescibacteria group bacterium. Taxonomy (GTDB): domain Bacteria; phylum Patescibacteriota; class JACMRA01; order JACMRA01; family JACMRA01; genus JBBSJV01. Next base: position 18,284 of record JBBSJV010000019.1, on the reverse strand, counting down.
CCTAAGTTTCTAATAGCCATATTTCATATAATTTGACGATTAGATGGGAACTTTTACAACTAATTTTACGAAATATTATTTCATTAGATTGATTTCAATAAAACCGCCACAGAGGATCCTGAATCAAGTTCAGGATGACAGTATCATCTAATCCCCTCTTTACACCAACCAAAAAATAATCCAAGTTCAAGTATAAATAAAAATACTATGAACCAAATCAAAGTCCAAGCTACTATCAAATCCCCGATTGAAACTATTTGGCAGGCTTACACTCTCCCTGAACATATTACCAAGTGGAACCATGCAAATGATCATTGGCAGTGCCCTGAGGCAATTAATGACTTGAAACAATACGGGAAGTTTAGCTACAAAATGGCGGCAAAAGATGGTAGTTTTGCCTTTGATTTCGGTGGGACCTATATTGAAATAGTTGAAAATAAACTTATCGAATATGTTCTCGATGATGGAAGGCTAGTTACTAATAAATTCAAAGATACACCGGTTGGCGTTGTAGTTACCACTACCTTTGATCCAGAAGCTGAAAACTCTATTCAAATGCAAAAAGATGGTTGGCAAGGAATACTAGATAACTTCAAAAAATACGTGGAAAGTTTGTAACCTAAAACTTATAATGAGGTCTGGCTTTTTTGGTCTGATGTCTTCGCCAAAGAATGAAACTGATGATTAAGATATTACAAGTTGTTAAAAATAGAAAAGGTAGTCTGACCAGAAATATTGTCACAAAGTCAGTTTGGGTATTTGCAAGTAGATAAATATCTCCAATGACTAACGAGCTCTCTACTAAAAGTCCAAGCAAAAGTGTATTTTTGGTAAGATCCAAATTTCCTTCTCTCATGCCTTTTAAGGTCAAGTAAGCAATGACTGTAGAAATCACAGTTAGTAATAAGAATTCGAGTCTAAAAGGTATTTTGAAACTCACTAACTTGAGCAAAATAACCACTTCTAAAATTACATCAGTGATTGCTTGTAAAATCGCATTACCACTCATAAATATCGAAAAGGCAATGACAAAATTAGGTATATTACTCAAAGCTCCTGCCTCGCTATCAATTGGGGAGACAAGATTATTCACGATTTTTTGTACTAGATTCATATAATTTTTAATAAGATTCAAGCCCATGCTGGATGCCATACCATTTGGTTGCTAAGCCATTGAGTTTTTTGATAGCTACATTTTCAGTACGAAATTTTATAAAATTCTCAGCCAGCATATCGGTACCTTGGACATGAACAATTCTGACTTGACTTGCTCCCATGTATTCAAAGAGCCTTTCGCCTACTGCATCTATTCCGTTCCAATTTTCATTTTCATTGATTTGATCGTAAATGATACCAGAGGTGTAAATAATACAAACCTTGAGATGTTGTAATAGCGGGACATGGCCGTGATCATCTGTGGTATAAACATATCCTTTTTGCATTACACTATCGATCCAAGCTTTGACTGCAGCTGGGTAGCCAAAATTATAAACTGGAGCTGATAAAATCAAAATGTCATTTCGCATCAATTGATCCCGCATAGCATCCATTTTACTAAGCAGATTTGACTCATTAGGATCAAGCTCTAGCCCTTGATAATGGCGTTTATGATAGGCTTGTAATCTATCATAGTCATACAAATCAGGCTGATCTTTAGCTAAATCAAGATACTCTAACTCGGTATAGTCTTGGATCATATCTGTAAAATAAGACCTGATTTTTTTGGTTCTGGAATTATCACCTCGAGGGGCAAATTCGACCAGTAAAGTTTTGAGTTTGGAATCCATTTTAGTAGTTATAGACTTATATTATATAAAATAATTTTATTTTGCAAATCTAAAAAGATGACCATAAACTTGTATGAAAAGTTTTTTGTTGATTTAATTGATTCATGAAAAATATCCTCCTAGTTCATGGCTTTAATACTGATTCGCAGTCTTTGTATTTTCCTGAATTAAGAGCTAAGTTGCAAGAGCAAGGGAATGTATTTTCACCAAATCTACCATATCCGAAAAACCCAAATCAAGATGATTGGATAGCAGCTTTAAATAGACTTGGAGTAGATGGCTTTGATCTGATTTTTGCCCATAGTTTAGGTTGCAAGGCAGTCTTGGAGTATATTAGTAAATACAAAGTAAGGGTAGGATTATTAATTTTAGAAGGTGGGTTTAATAGCCTTGATAAACAACTTCAAACTAGACCCTACAAAAACACTTTTGACTGGAAATACGAATTAAAAATTGATGGTTTAGTTGAGCAAGTACTTTGTATAATCGATAAAAAAGACGATAAGGTAGATCCAAAACTTTCACGTTCTTTAGCCAATTTAATAAACGCTGATGTTGAGTATGTAGAATCCAGTGTACCAAATTTTAGATCTAGTAGTGAGGTTGAGCTTATAAAGTATATTATTAATTTAATTGAATAAGAAATGTTGAATTAACTAACTATTGATTCAATATCAAAATTGCCAATTATCATTTTGTGATCAGAAAAATTATTTAAAGTAGCTAAGTCCTGATAACCCAATTCTGATATTTCTTCTTGTAAAACATTAATTTACCCTCTTACAACCATCCCGTCAAGTACTAACTTAAGCATATCCCCTTCTAGTCCCAAATCTTGTAAGTTTGGTATACTCCAAGTCGCCACAGATTCATTGGTTACAACGTGTCTTGGCACTAGAACTTTAGAACTTGTTAACTCTCTAGATATCTTTCTCCATTCTGAATTAAATGGATTATTTATTCCAGCAATAATTTTTCTTAACAACCCTAATTTATCGGCTGTAGTTGACTTTGTCACTCTTCCTTCTGGAAATAAATCACAATTAAATGCATTAAAGTCTCCTGCTATAATATTATTACTGTTTCTACTATTAAGTTTAGAAATTAGTTTCAGTCTTTGTCTTATTGTTGTTGGAGCATAATTATGGAGGTTTGAAATAGACACTTTTCTTCCATTAGACTTAATATTTAAAACAGGTACATACTGAACTGGTTGAGTGATAACATCTTGAATGTTAAATTCTTGTTTGGAGAAATATTTTGATAAAGAATCGCTGTCTCCAAGCCAAGTTACAAATGGCATCGTGGGTTGAGTCTGTATATCCCAGCTCAAGTTTTGAAGTTGATTGGTTTGCATATAGCTATTTGATATAGCAAAGGCTACGGCATGCTGATGTGGAAATAATCCGTTTCTTAGATTTTCTGGTTTAAAGCTTTGTTTAAAAACTACTAAATGATAACCATTATCGTTAAATGCTTTTATAATTTGTGGATCAGTTTCATAATTCTGGCCGTCTTCAGAAGCAGTAAGTGGAAATTCTTGCAGTGTCGCAATCTGAATGTTATTGTCTGCTAATTGAGATGCTAAGACCTTAGAATTTGAAACTACTAAGCCCACCTCTTCACCAAATCTCTGGATGTTTTGTGAAGCCAACTTAATTTTTCCTGTATCTAATCCAGTTTCTAAACTACCTTCGCAGGGATAAATATCACCAATAGAATATAGATCTTCAACCTCTAAATAAATTTTTTTATCTGCAGTGCTTGTATTCAGATATTTATAAGTAAACCCCGATTCGATGACTTGTAAAATTGGTGAAATTTTTGGTTTTTGCTCCAATTCTTGATTTAGATATTTAGCTAAATTTTCAAACCAATTCTTTAGCTGTGGATTTATTCCTGATTCCATATTGTTTTCAATACTCATAAATAACTGTTTTATCAAGACTTGCACATTTTCAAAAAACTTACAATAGATAAATCATGAATCTTTTTATCCAGATTAATTGTCTCAACGAGGAAGAAAGTATTACTGAGTGCATAAACGACTTACCAACCGAGCTTGATGGTATAGATAATATTGAAATTGTCATTGTCGATGATGGTAGTAGTGATCGTACTCAAGAAGTTGCTAAGACTTTGGGTGTCAAACATATCGTTGTTCATAGTCAAAATAGAGGCCTGCCCTCTGCTGTAAATAGTGGTATTAGATACGCCCTAGCTAATAAGGCTGATATACTGATAAATACAGATGCTGATGGGCAATATCCGGGTAAACACATCAAGGATTTAATCCAGCCAATTCTTAATGGGAAAGCCGATTTTGTCTACGCCCAAAGGGATATGAGTAAGATCAATCATTTTTCTTTTCTAAAAATCCAACTGCAAAAATTTGGTGCTCGTATTGTCAGTATGCTTACAGGAGATAGTATCCAAGACGCTGCTAGCGGGTTCAGAGCTATGAACAGGGAAGCTATGGCTAGAATATTTCTATTATCAGACTTTGCTTCCCCACTTGAGACTTTTATCCAAGCTAAGATCAAAAAACTGGGCGTCCATACTATTAAAATTATTCCAAGAGCAACAGAACGGCCTTCAAGGATTGTAAAATCCAATTTCAAATACGTCATCAAATCGGCAGTTATTATACTTGATAACCTTATTATATATAAACCTTTGGTGTTTTTTGCGGGGTTAGGCTTACTCCTTACAATCGCTGGAGTGTCAATGGCCCTCTATCGCTACTTACTGGTTGTAGCAGATCCCACGAGTCCTCACCTGACCTTACTTACATTTTCATTAATGAGTTTCGTTTTTGGAGTGTTTTTGATGTTTTTAGGTCTCTTGACTAGGATCAATCGCGCAAACAGAGTATTACTTGAAGAAATAATGTATCGAAATAATATCTAAATATGACAAAATCCAGCGTAGTAGACGAGTTCTCCAAAGAAAAATATGAAAACCAAAATCCAATTGCTAAGTGGCTTGTCAGAGGGTTTTTCAAATCTTTGAAAAATCTTTACCTGCAGGTTCCTAAAAAAAATAGGCAAAATGTGCTTGAAGTAGCTTGTGGACCTGGTATTTCAACTGAAAAAATATATTCATACGCATCTACCAAGCGCTTTGTTGCTACTGATATTGAGCCAGATTTAGTAGCTGAAACCAAAAAGAAACTTCCTAATATCCAAGTCGATGTGAATTCAATTTATGATCTAAATTACAAAGATGGTGAGTTTGAGACGGTTTTTGCTCTAGAAGTGTTAGAACATTTAGAGGAGCCGGAAAAAGCGATTAAAGAGCTAGCTCGAGTTACAAGTACCTACGCAATTATTAGTTGCCCTAGAGAACCTATTTGGAGGCTTATGAACATGGCTAGAGGCAAGTTTTTGACTGATTTTGGTAACACTCCTGGACACATTCAAAATTGGGGTAAAAGCGAGCTAAAAACACTTATCGAGGTAGAGTTTGAAATATTGAGTTCAGAATTCCCAATCCCTTGGCAAATGTATTTATGCAGAAAAAAATAGTTGATAAGTTTAAGCAGAACAAAATCGAGTTAATCCTTTTTCTAATTGGAGGAGTTGGTAGTTACGGTATCAATTTGCTTTTACCATTTGTTTTGACTGAGTATTTTGGTATTTATTATCTTCACAGCATTACAATTACTCAAGTAATTCAATTTATCTACGCCTTTACCTACAATATGTTCGTTACTTTCAAAGCTGACTTTCAGTGGTTGAGACTTGCAAAATACACCATTATTTTGGTTATAGCTTTACGTACAAATATTTATTTATCGTATGTGCTAACTGAGGTTGTTGGTTTCCATTATATGATATCTATTACTATAGCACTAATAGTTATATTCTCTTTCAAATACCTTGCTTACAAACAATGGGTTTTCAAAAAAGCTTAAATTAGTTTCAACCACCTCACACTATTAGCCGTATCATTTAATTCTACCTGCCAGTACTGATTTTGACCTGTACAGTCTTCAGTATTGATAACTCCAGCAAACTCACACCATCTTTGAATCGATTCATCTTTATCTAGTATGTATCTAATTTGATTAGATTTTAAGACTTCCACAAAGCTCTCTATATCCTCTACATGTTCAAATTTTTCTGTCTGAATACGACTTTCATAAATCGGGTTTTCGATATAAGCGGTGCGATTAATAAAGCCTGAGATATAGATATTTTCATCAGTTTTTAAATCACTTGGTAGAGCAGAAGTAGTTTGATAATACGCCACATCAGGGTCTTTAAGTTCTAACATGTAGCGGTGTTTATCATTAGTTTTTAGCAATAATGGCCTGTTTGCTGTTTGTAAAAAATTACTAAACAAAACAAAGATTACGACTAAACCAGATAGTAGTTTTAGCTCTATTTGAATCTTACTAGATTTGATAATATAATCCCAGACTACAAACCCACAAATTACAATAACTACTGTAGAGGCTAGTTGATACCGTAGCGTTCCTACGTAATTTAAAAGATAAACTAGAGAAAAAGTAATCAGAGAAAATAGCCAGATTAGATGATGGTTTTGTCGAAATTTTTTGTTAAACACAGAAAATAACCCTACTGCCATAAAGGGACTAAACAAAATAAATAGAATTTGCATCAGGTGATTATTCCAAAACCTAGACCACAAAAATGATCGCCAATAATTGGCCTGACTACCTGCCCCTCCAGTATTAAAAGCATCTTGAGATAATCCTGGAGTTCCAAGTGGATCCAAAAGCCTACCAGTGAAAACATAGGATCGAATAATCCAAGGTAGTATTAAAACTATGGCTAAACCTATTGCAAGCAAAATAAATCTAAGTAGATTAGGGTTTTTGATCAAACTGACTAGATCTGTTGTAAATAGTTTTTTACAAACCACATAACTCAAAAACAAAAATATTACAAAAGCTGAAACACCAAAGAATATTTTGAGTAAAAACAAACCATAAATTAGTACCAAACTAACTGAGACTTCATTAAAATCAATTTTTTCTTGTTTTTCGATGTATCCAACTGAAAGTAAGGCTAGGGTGCCAAAGATCATCCCGTACAAATCATTCATCCCCCAATCAAAAAATGGAAAAGCTAAGCTGCTTGATAGAATAATAATCAGCGGGGTCAAGACATACAAAAACTTGGATGGTGAAAATATATTTTTGACTAAAAAAGTCGCCCACATAGCTCCTATCCAGACAGTCCAGGCCTGAATTAGATTGACAATCAAACCAGCTGAAACAGTAGAAATTGGAAGTGAAAGTGGCCACAGATTCCAATAAAAATTTAAAAAAGGATGAACGGAGTATCTAAATGTTTCTCCGGCATAAAATGTGTTTCCATTTTGTAAAAACATCTTTGGAATAGTTAAATGATACCAAATCCCATCAAAAGAAAGAATCGGGTTATAACTTTGAAAAATTACCAGTATTCCAGTAAGAGCAAAGCTAAGTAATAACCAGATAGGTAAACTTATAATCCTTGAGTACAAATCATTAAAACCTTTCCATCTTTTAAAAACCAAAAAATTAAAAACTACTACAAAGCCCGCTGAGATATATATAAAGCCAAAATTAGTCAAACTAAGCAAACCAGTCAGCATCAAAAAACAAGCCCAAAAAACCAAACCTACAAAGAAGTTAGAGAAAAAATTATTGGTAAGTAGTGTCGTTTCATTAGCAGTTGCTGTCTTTAGATTAAACTTTAAAAGTATCCTTGAAATAAAGTAATTAACTAAGAAGCCAAAGTTTTCAGCGACAATTACAAATGTAAAGGCAATAAGGTTTCCAAATATAAATTCTAACCAAAGATTATTCATAAAAATATTTATCTAAACAAAAGTCCTACTGCAAGTCCAAGAGCAGAGAGCATGATTGAGATTAGCCAGTACCTCATAGTTACCTGCACCTTCGTCCAACCTATGGCTTCTAAATGATGATGAAAAGGAGCGGCTAGAAAGACTTTCTTTTTAAACACCTTCTTTGAAAATATTTGGATGATAGCTGAACCTGAACTGATAAATAGCATCAAACCCGCAATTGGAAGGACGTAGATATAATCAGTTAAAATAGCAACGACTGCAATGGTAAGTAAGATTCCAACTGTTCCAGTATCACCCATGAAGAACTTTGCCGGTGGGATGTTAAACCATAAATAGGCAGTAGTGCTACCGGCCATAACCATCATCATAGTTGCAATATCATACATCTGACGGGAAAAAGCAAGCCCTGCAAAACAAAGAATCACAGGAATTACAACTCCAGCAAATAGCCCATCAAAACCATCGATGATCCCAGTTGACCAAGTAGCCATTAGTATGATCAGCGTTATCGGGATAATTAGCCAACCACCTTCGATTCCAAATGGTAAGGAAATACCATCTAAATTAATCTCCCAAGCAAACACACTAAAACTAGAAATATCGACTCTATAGTAAAACCAAAGTGAAATCAAAAGACTTATAAAAGCTACAACCATCATCCTATGACTCAGCTTTAATCCACCTGCTGCATAATTACCACCTCCATCCATTGTAGCCAAGGCATCGTCAATAAGGCCTAGAACAGAACCAAAAAACAAAGTACCGAGTGGAATAAAAGTTTCTCTTCTATCGATAAAATTCAGAAATTGAGTTAATTCATTACTTTCTATTTTGAGGATGAACCAAAAAAATAGGGCAAAAGCTAGTGTTGTAACCCAGACTAAAATACCCCCTGCTCTTGGTTTATGATCATTATCTTTGTAAAATTGTTTGGTAACTACCAGCTCTTCTCCAGTAGTAGCTACTGTCTTATAACCTTTTTTCCAAAATTTCAGCCAGTTCAAAAGCCTGATCAAATATGGCGCCCAGTACATGGCTACAAAAAATGCCAAGGCTGTGTAGGTAAGGATTTTAGCTGCTTCGAGGTAGTAGGCTTGTAACATAATTAGAGTGAGATTAGATTATTTATAGATCCGATGTTTTGTTTGATGACCTGATTAATTGCCCCAAAGAAAAAAAACATCAAGACTATCATAATTAAAGAAACCAGGATTGCAATTGAACTTTTGACATTGTCAGGCAAATTCTGCAATCTTTTAAACATATACTAAGTATATCAATTTTTTTATCTACATAGTCAATATGCCATCAATTACTGGAAAAGAACTTAGAACCAAATTTTTAGAATTCATGAAATCCAAAGGTCATAGTATTCTCCCTTCAGCAAGTCTTGTACCCAAAGAAGATCCAACAGTCTTATTTAATACAGCTGGCATGCAACCGCTTGTCCCCTATCTTATGGGCTTGAGTGAACATCCTGAGGGAAGTCGCCTAGCTAATAGTCAAAAATGCGTGCGTACAAATGATGTAGAAGAAGTAGGGGATAACAGGCATCTTACTTTTTTTGAAATGCTTGGAAATTGGAGTATCGGGGATTATTTCAAAGGTGAATCTATACCTTGGAGCTGGGAATTTTTGACTGATCCTCAGTGGCTTGGAATGGATAAAAATAGAATTTATGTTACGACTTATCTTGGAGGTGGTGATGCACCAGAGGATTTGGAGGCAGAAATGGCTTGGAAAAAAGTTCTGGAACAAGATGGAATAGAGCCTGAAAGTGGAGTAGAGTACGATTTCAAAAACCCCTCAAACAACCCAAAAGGTCTCAAATATCGCTACCGCATTACAAAAATGGGAACTGACGATAATTGGTGGGGACTGTCTCACAGAGGACCATGCGGGGGAGATACTGAGATTTTTTATCTTTTGGATAAATGGCCAGTGGATTATATCGAAACCGAGGTTAGTAAAATGAATCCAATTGAGGCTGGAGAATTTTTGGAAAATAATTTAGTAGAAATTTGGAATAATGTATTTATGGAGTATGAAGGAGAGACAGAAAACATTGATGGTAAGGCAACTCCAGTAAGACTAAGCCCACTGAAGAGTAAAAATGTAGATACTGGAATGGGACTTGAAAGAATCGTGATGATGCTCAATGGTTTTGAGGACGTATATCAAACTGATCTTTTAAACCCTTTAGTTCAAGTAGTAAATAAATGGGAAAATACTAAAAACTAGCATGGATTTGATACTAGCAATTGAGAGTAGCTGCGATGAGACATCCTTAGCAATACTAGATGTTTCTAAGGTTGGTGAGGCAGATGAGCTCAAGGCTTTAAATCAAATCCAGGTTTTGGACACAATTGTTTCTTCTCAAATCGAGATCCATAAAGAATATGGAGGAGTGATTCCAGAAATTGGAGCTCGCCAGCACGCTGGACAAATTCATCTAATATATAATGAAATCCTAGAAAATTGTAGACTAAAACACAATCTCAGCACTGAAGATGTAGAGTCAGCTATTAAAACTATAAAAGTAACAACTAGTCCAGGATTAGCATCGGCTCTAAGAGTGGGGCTCGAATTTGGCAAAAGCTTGAAGTTTTTTTTGGATCAAAAATACGGCTTAGATATCAATATTCAAGAAATTAATCACCTTAAAGGTCATTTTACCAGTTGTTTTTACCAGCAAGATCAAGCAATTAATTTAGATTCAGACTCTGTTTTTCCTCACCTTCACCTGTTAGTCAGCGGTGGAAATACTCAACTTATTTTAGCTAAAAGTCTAAGTGACGCCGAAATAGTAGGAGCTACCACAGATGACGCTGCGGGAGAGTGTATGGATAAAATTGGTAGAATGGTGGGTCTTCCTTATCCAGGAGGACTTTGGATGTCAAAGATAATTGGGTTAAACAAAGGGAATCCTTGTAATCTAACTGTCCCACTAACAGGTAAGCCTAGTTTGCAATTTTCCTATTCGGGACTAAAAACTGCAGCTCGTTATTACTTACAAGCTCAAAAATTTGACAATTGGTCTTTTGAGCAAAAATTAAGTGAAACTGAAATATCTGAGTTAATGGCTTTTAATCAAGGACAAGTCAGCGATTTACCACCTTATTTGAATACATTGTATCAACTGCTATTGTCTAGTCACACAGTCGCCATACAACATCTAGTGGATAGACTCAAAATTGGCATAAATAAATACAACCCCAAAACCCTTGGTTTATCTGGAGGTGTCTCAGCAAGTCCTTCTTTAAGGGAACAAATACAAAACTTAAAGTTACCAGCCCTACTTGTTCCAAAAGCATTAACAGGAGACAATGCCGTCATGATAGGACTCGTTAAATAAAAAAACTTGCACAAACTATTTTTTAGTTGTATACTTAAAAAAATATAAATATATGTTCTTAAAAAACCTCCTTAAGAATTCTTTCAACATTCTTTTAGCACTCGCAATGGTCTTTAGTATTGGCCTTAGTTTTTCTCCTGTTGATGTTTCAGCACAGCTAATTCCTGACCAAGCAACAATTTGTCCAGATGGTGACTGTCCACTAGGTGTTACCGCAGATAATATCCCAACAGATAGACAAGGAATTGCACAAACAATTATTAATGTTGCTACATTCATAACCTTTATCGCTGTAGCGCTTTCAGTGTTATTTATGGTTTATGGTGGTGTCACCTATATCACTGCTGGTACTTCAGATGGTAATGAGAAAGGAAAGCAAATTCTTGTTAATGCTACAATCGGTTTGGTCATTTCGATCGTTGCATACACAGTAGTTGCTCTAATCTCAAACTTAGTTAACTCAGGAGACTTCCTAAGCGATGTTATTACAAACTAACAACACTTAAAATCAATAGCCGCACTTTAATTAGTGCGGTTTTTTTATACTTAAAATTTTTTAACATCACCAATCTAAAGGAATTATTCGGTTTGCAAGATACTAATCAGTGTGATATACTAAGATTAATGAGCCGTCGACGTCTTCGCAAATTATTTCATAACTTCCTGCTGTTTGGCTGGTCAGTTGCGATTTCTGTTATGGCAATTGCCCTTTTTACTCCTGTCTCTTTTGTAACTGATGATGACAGAGAGGATCTACTTAACTTTTGGGAGAATACCCCTTCTAGTCAGGTCTTAGGAGCTCAAACTTATAGCGGTGATAAGTTAGGATGCCCTGATAATAAACCAATTATAGGCTGGATTGATTACAGTGGAAATAAAAAAATCGTAGATATCTTGCCAGAAGAAAAAATTGCAAGTGGTTGCTTTGTAGATTTACAAGAGGCTAATGAAGCAGGGTTTGAGGAGTAAAGAAAAACTAAATCTTAAAAATTTAAAATTGAATTTTCCAGATTACTACTATCGGCTGGGAAATTATTTTCATAATTGTAACTTTCAACTTGTATAGTGACACATATAATTACTGTCATCACTGTAGATCTTAATTATTTTAACAACAGAATCCGTGTGTCACTCTCAATTTATCGGTTTTCCCTTAAAAATCCACCTGTCACCCTGAATTTATTTCAGGGTCTATTACTTATATAAAAGAGAAAAGATACTGAAACGAGTTCAGTATGACAGATTAAAATTGTCAGGAAAACCTAGTAAATGCGAGGGTGACATTATAACGAGTCCTTAAATTACCTCCCCTTAGAATTCAAATCTTCAGCGTCGATGACTTGTTTTTTATTCTTAGAATTATCCCTTCCTTTGGGTAAAAATAGCTTGATTGATTCGATTGCAAACATGATAAATAAGATCAAATCATCTACGCCTCCAAAAAACAAAAGGAAAGCCTCTGGCATAAGATCAATAGGGCTTATGATATAAACTAAAGTAAGAATTATTGCGATCCACCTAGTCTTAGTGTTTCTAAAAAACAAAGCATATAATTTGAATGGATTTAGAGTTAAACTTTTTTTTGGATTAAATTTCATAATTTTTTTAAGTTAAAGATTTTCTATGCAGGATTTGTTCCAAATAGGTAGCTTCTATTTTGGCTTGATCTATGGCCCTTTGGTTAACATTTTTTTCTCTAACGACTTGTATAAGATGAGTTATTTCTGCTGGATTTGGTACATTATTGAAAACAAACCCATTTGGAGCCTCTACAGCCTCTGATCCTGTTCGCCCAGCTGTTTCTACAATCACATCACCAAAATTAAAAAATAATTGAGGAATGGATGTCTTTTTCTTGGTTACATCCTGAACATTATCCATAGATGTAGAATTGATTTCTCTTCTAAACAATCCGGTTTGATCAATATCAATAATTCTTTTGTTGGTGATAATTTGAAGTGAGAGGTAATAATTATGAAAAATTACTAAAAATTGCACAGTCAACATGGTAGCAATTGCATATAGTGCAAAATCAAAGAAATACAACCATAGCCTATCACTGAAAGAGACTGCAATGAGCCTAAAGAAAAGAAAACCAAAAAAAATCGAGTACAGTCCAACTGCTTTTAATACTAAGATAATTATGTCTTCGCGAATAAGTAGGATGATATCTTCATCTTCACTAGTTTTATTAGGATAATTTGGATTATTCCAGATATGTGAGTCTTGGTTTTGATTTTTGATATTATTTAAAGCAGGCATAGGGTTATTGAAAGTTTTTTAATTTATACTTAGTTCCTTAAAGATTAGTCTTGTAATCTTGTAAGTCTTGTCATCCTGACTTGTAAATTTTGTCATCCTGAATTTATTTCAGGATCTAAGTCATACTTGAATAAATATAAAAAGGTAAGATTTGTTATTGCTTCGCTTAGCACTTCTCTCAATCGCCGTGTGTACAAAACCGAATTCTACCCCGATCAAGAACACCCTTTTAAATTAATACTTAATTTGTAGGGAACCCTTTTAGTCGGGCCGCCATTCTGTCGGTTACTTTCGAAACCTAGCACCCTCGCTCGCCGCGGGGCATCGCCGTTTGGCTTTGGTGGGTATGGCTGGAATTGAACCAGCGACCGCAGACTTATAAGATCTGTGCTCTAACCCCTGAGCTACATACCCAAACATTAGAACAGAAACAAATTTTTAGGATTGCGTCAATAACCCGACAAAAATAAAGTTTTATCTTCTCATATTTCTACGAATCAACTTTCATAAACTCGCCCATATCTTGAAATCAGGGCACCTTCTTTTTTCGCTCAAACAGATGAAAGTTTCACTGCAAAAATATGAGAAGATAGTTTTTGAAGTCCTTTTACTTGACAAAAACAATCAATTTTGGCTAATATTCTTTGGATTAACCAAATTTTTGCACTAATATGCTTCCAACTTACAGACCTTCCAAAAGAAAAAGAGCCAGAATGGTAGGCTTTAGAAAGAGAAATAGCACCAAAAAAGGTAAGTTATTACTCAAAAGGAGGATGAAGAAAGGTCGCTGGCAGCTTACTCCTGTTTTGAATAAATACTAGACCTTGTGGCTTTAGCAAAGGCTTCTCGAATAGTGGCTGAAAAAGACTTTTCTAAGGTTTTAAAGAGTCGATTTTCTGTAGGTAATAATACACTTCAGATGAAAATCTTTAATACTGAAAAACTAACAAGAGTTAGTGTAGTAGTGCCTAAAAAAGTTTTCAAAAAAGCCCATGATCGCAACCGAATCAAAAGACGGGTCAATGCAATTATTTATAATCAAATAGTTTTACAACAAGTTTTTAGACCGAATTCAGATCTACTTATTTTTGTCAGAAATAATCAGTTAAAAACTTATTCCACTGCCGATTTAACAGCTCAAATTCAAGATTTATTTGAAAAAGCAAAAGCCCGTTTTAAAAACTAAAACTACCCTACTCTTTACAATTACTTAAAATTCATTGTTAATATATCTAACACGCCGAGGTAGCTCAGTGGTAGAGCAGTGGCCTGAAGAGCCTCGTGTCGACAGTTCAATTCTGTCCCTCGGCACCATATAACAAATATTTTTTTAATTTTAAGAATTTTTAGATTTTACAGATAGCAAAAGATAGTCTATTCTTTTAGAATCATCTTAGAACATAGAGAAACTTTTAAGCTTTATTAATTTTTTATAAAGAATATCAAATTAATGCGATATATTTTATGTCATTAAATCAAACAACGAACCCGCCAATGAGTAGAGGTTCAAACGGTGATAGACCAAACCGTCCCAACAACAGAAATGGTAATAACAATTACCGTCCAAACAATGGTCCAAGAAGAGGTGGTAGCACGCTACCCAAAACTAATGCTAGAGCCTCTGATAGAGCTCAGTACGCCACTAGAAAACATGTAGTTGATAGTGAAACTGGTGAAAATGTCACCACTCAAAAAAATATCCGTGTAAAAAGCGATACCAAGGTTTTAGTCCAAGGCAATCTATCTATTTCAGGGTTAAATCCTGCTTTAAATGATGGGCCTATCCTTAAAACTAATTCTCCAAAGAATTTCCCTGAGGGTCCAATTGTCAAGATCATCCCTCTTGGTGGTACCAACGAAGTCGGAATGAACATGACTGCTTTAGAATGCGGTGATGATATTGTCGTTATCGACTCAGGAATGGGCTTTGGAGGCGGCGAAAAATACCCTGGAGTGGATTATTTGATTCCTGATACAGAATATCTTGAAATGAATAAGCACAAAATCCGTGGACTTATCTACACTCATGGTCACCTTGATCATATTGGAGCAGCTCCATACGTACTTCCAAAACTAGGTTCAGTGCCAATTTTTGGAATGCCGTTATCGCTTGCCTTACTTAAAAACAGACTACAAGAGTACGAATTTGCTAATCAATTTATCGCCAAGGTAATTGAACCAGGAAAACCTTTAAAATTAGGTGTCTTTGAGTTTGAATTTTTCAGATTAAACCATTCTATTCCTGACGTTGTCGGGCTTGGAATCAAAACTCCAATGGGTCGCATAGTTTACGCTACTGATTGGAAATTTGATAATACTCCGTTTGATGGTAAGTTAAGTGATTATGCAAAACTTGCTGAGCTTGGAGAAGATGGAGTTAGACTTTTAGTTACAGATTCATTGGGTATTCTCAAGCCTGGGTATCAAATCTCAGAAAGAGAAATTGCAAAGACTGTAAACAAGATTGTCGGTGAATCTCAAGGTAGAGTAATCTTTACAACTTTCTCAACTTCAATCTCACGTGTACAACAAATCATCGATGCATGTGCTAAAACTAATCGCAGAATTGCCATCAATGGAAGGTCAATGATTACCAACTTTAGAACTGTCTTTGAAATGGGTTATATCAAAGTACCTGATGGAATGATCGTTGATTTTAAAGACGTACACAAATTACCAGATAATCAAGTTTGTCTTTTATCAACTGGTTCTCAAGGTGAGGAAAATGCTGCTCTTAGTCGCATGGCAAGAGATGAACACCCTACTATTAGACTACAAGGTGGAGATAGTGTGATCTTTTCAAGCAGCCAAATCCCTGGAAATGAAGATGCTATCCAAGATCTAGTTGCAAGATTGAGCCGCAAAGGTGTAGATGTATACAAACCAAAAGAGTTTGATCTGCACGTTTCAGGACACGCTTGTCACGAAGATCTAAAGATGATGATTGCTCTTACAAAGCCAGATTACTTGCAACCAATTCACGGTGATCACTACATGCTTAAAGCTGTAGGAAAACTAGGATCTCATATGGGTATTCCATTTGATCATAACATTATCGGAGAAAACGGTCGTATCATCGAGCTTCGAACTGATGATGTGGTTCTAACTGATGAAGTTATCACTGACAAAGTCTTACTAGTCGATGGAATGAGTATTGGAAGCGTTTCTGAAGTAGTGCTTAATGAGCGAAGACAAATGTCTACTCAAGGAAGTATCATCATGGTCATGCTTCTAAACAAGAGAAAGCAACTTGTAGGCGGCCCTGAGCTTATCAGCCGAGGTTTTGTCTATATGAAAAATAGCGGTGAACTCTTTGATCATCTTAAAAAACATATTAGAAACACTTTTGATACAGTAGATCTAGATCCAAAATCTCCAACTTACTTCTCTGACCTTAGAAACAAACTCAAAAATGTTATTTCTAATGAAGTCTACAAAATTACTGAGAAAGAACCAATGGTTATTCCAGTAGTTGTTCAAGTCTAGGATTCAATTAAAAATCATTTTTTAGCGCGGATTTATTTCCGCGTTTTTTGTTGTTTAAAGATTCTAAAAGGAGGGATTATTTTACAATTTAAAGTAACTATTTTATACTGTCTCTATAACAAAAAAAACAAAAAATACCAGAAAAAATATGCTTTTAAGATTTACACTAATTAAAGCTAGTGAAATAGCTAAGCTCTTTGCAGTAACAGCTTTGATTTTTTCAATCTTTATCACTGGTATTTTGGTGATGGCTGCAGATGGTGATCTTGATACTAGTTTTGTCACGGGAACTGGATTTGATAATACTGTTCAAACCACACAGATTCTACCTAATGGTAAGATATTGGTTGGTGGCCATTTTACAACCTATAACGGAGTTATAGTAAATAGACTTGTGAGGTTGCATCCAAATGGAAATATTGATACTAGTTTTGTGACAGGATCTGGGTTTAATGATTCCGTCTATAATATATCGATTCTACCTGATGGTAAGATCTTAGTTGGAGGGACATTTGCAACGTATAATGGAGTTACCGTAAATAGACTGGTCAGACTTAATCCTGATGGAAGTAGAGATGCTGGTTTTATTACTGGAACAGGGTTTAGCTCCCATGTTTTTAAGGTGATTATTCAGACTGATGGGAAATTGGTTGTTGCTGGTGATTTTCAATTATACAACGGAGTCACAGTAAATAGAATAATTCGCCTCAACCCTGATGGGGGTAGAGATGCCAGTTTTATGACCGGCACGGGATTTAGCTCAGGAATATATTCAATGGTAATTCAGCCCGATGGAAAATTTGTTATCCTAGGTAATTTCACTATATTTAACGGGCAAACAGCAAACCGTATTGTCAGAATCAATACTGATGGTAGTCGAGATACTAGTTTTGTGACTGGAACAGGATTTGATATAACTACGCATACATCCGCAATTCAATCAGATGGTAAGATATTGGTTGGTGGGGCCTTAACTACATATAACGGGGAAACAGTAAATCATCTTGTCAGACTTAATCCTGATGGTAGTAGAGATACTAGTTTTGAAACAGGGATGGGGTTTAATAACAATGTCCACAGCATCCACGTTCAGCCAGATGATAAGATACTAATCGGTGGTCATTATACCTCTTATCAAAGCGTTTTAGTTAATAAGTTGGTCAGGCTTAATGTTGACGGTAGTAGAGATACGAGTCTAAACATTGGAAGCGGGTTTAATTTTATTGTTTTTAGTTTTTCTATACAACCTGATGGCAAGGCAATAATAGGTGGTGGTTTTCGCACATATAATGGAAATACGGTTAATAGACTTATTCGTATTGATAATACCATTGAAATCCCAGTTATTCCTTGCAATATTAGCTCCCTCCCAAACGGCTCCTCTTGCGCTACCCTAGAAGTCTCTCCTGGCTCTCTGACAATGTACTCTGGAGACGCTACTGATAACAACGATTTATGTGCTAATGGCTCTACTGATAGTATTGTAGTTAGAGATGATACTGGAGTAGATACTTCTCTTGTTTGCAGCGATAATGAACAAGCTGTAAATTTTGCAAGTGTTAGTGTTT
>JBBSJV010000018.1:0-18730 GCA_038256935.1 Patescibacteria group bacterium | reverse complement strand
CATATAATCCGCAACTACTGTATCCACAATAGGAACTACAACCATAGGATCAGGCACAGCTTCAGGAGCAAGCTTTGGAGCAATTAATAGTGCAGGTACTCAATTAAACACCACAGGGACAATTGACATTGGACAACTTGCAGGTGATACTGCAGTAGGCGGTATTAGTGGAGGAGTCGGGGGTGCTTTGGCGTATGGAGTTGGGAAGGGGTTGAGTAGTGCTAGTAATAAAGTTAATCCTGCAAGAAGTCCAAATGTCGATAAGAGCTTAAATGCCA
This sequence comes from Patescibacteria group bacterium, assembly GCA_038256935.1. GTDB lineage: Bacteria > Patescibacteriota > JACMRA01 > JACMRA01 > JACMRA01 > JBBSJV01. Next base: position 18,452 of record JBBSJV010000018.1, on the reverse strand, counting down.
TTGACGATTTCTTAGGATCTGGCTACAAAAAAGATTATGCACCAAATGGAAGTGTGATTTTAAAGTCCGCGGATGGTACTAAACAACTTAGGTTCGACATTGATAATTTTCATGGTGATCCCAAGGGTCCTCATATTAATGTTGAAACATTTGAACCAAAATATCCTGGTAGTCCTAGAAATAATAAAATAACAAATGAACATATTTACCCTAAAAATTAAGTACATATAAGTATGGTTAATAAAGTAAATGAATTAGAACAATCAGGCTTTAAGCTCTATCAAGAAAAATCATATTTGGAATCTTTAAAAAAATATTTAGAGATTGTTAAAATTTATCCTAATTATGATTATGAAAACATTCGATTCATGTTAGGTGAAATTTCATATGCTTTGAACGATAAAGAAAAAGCTGTAGATTATTATTTGTTGGCTCATAATTTTGATCCAAGTAATCCAATAATATTAGGTAATTTATTTGACACACTTTATGAAATAAACGATAGGGTAAGTGCAAAAAAATACGGCCTTAAGTATCTTGATGCGATTACAGATCCAAGTAAAAAAGCAGTAGTAAAACAAATGTTAGAAAGTCTTTAATTCTTATTTTCGCAACTCAATGTATTTGATATTTCCTGGTAGCTATATTTCATTCCCATAGTAGGAACGGCATTTCTAATTATAGAAATTATTAAACAAAGTAAATAATCTTATACTATGCGTTTAATACTTATTATTTCATATATTCTCCATATAATCATTTCTGTATTAATGTATCAAATTGGGTTGAATTTAATTTCAATAATTTTGTTATTAGCTTATTCAGGGGTAAGTTTTATTATTAATCTACTTTGGAATATAAGAAAAAAAAACGATGAAACATTTATTAGTTTTTATGATGAGTATGCTCATCTTTATAGAATTGGTATTCTACCGATTATTGGTAGCTTTTTCAATGTAGTTGATCTTATGAGGAAAACTAAATCATAGTCTTAATAAGCAGGTAATACCACTTATCTAGTCAAAAGGCAATGCGACTATGTAAACTCAAACTACTATCAGTAGATCTAGGTTTTATTCTAACAGGGGAAATATTATTTAATCATTAATTCAAAATATAATGTCTAAATTATTTAACTTTTTCATAATCGACAGCCTCATCTTATTGTTATTTCTAACTTTAAATGAAGTAGTATTTCAAATATATTGGATAATATCGTCAATTTCTTACCTGATAATTTACAGTGTTATTGCACAAAAATCTGGTCTGTCGACTAATAGATTTACTATAGGAAGGGCTAAATCAGACAACTTCATATTGTTAATGATTGTTCTTTGCTGTATCCCATTTATTGGAAGAGCGTTACTGATATTAATAATTAAAGATAGGTTCTATTAAAATAAATATATGTTTATAACTAACCCGCTTAAACAAATGTTCAAAGGTGTAAATCCTTTTAAAATATTTAAACTCAACTTAAAAAATAGTAAACACCTAATCACGTTTTTAACCTTTTACGCAAATTTAGTTTCAGCAGTGTCGCTAGCAGCATTCTATTCTTTATTAAATGAATTTTCTTTACCAGTTTGCATTATTGGGGTTGCTTTGTTAATGTTATCTTTTACTTTATTACTTACTAACCAATTGCTTAGAATAATTACCTTTTACTTGATTTTTACTATATTTGTTGTTCTAATTTTCCTAGTTACTCCAAGTTACATGGAATTCTTTTCTTTTGTAGGCTATTATATGGCCTCAAATTAATTTTATCAAATCCTGTTATTAAAATAAGTGATAAATAGAAGGCAAAGCCATCTCCTCATACGACCCAACAACCAGAAACATCCTAAGCACAAAAGTAATAGCAAACCCAACTTTACCATCTACATCTCAAGTAACCCTAAACCTAACCCACCACAGCGATCACCAAAACACAGTCCACTCCACAACTCTAAATACTGTAGATCTAACTCTTCAAACCCCTCTTGGAAATCTAAAAGAAACAAAGCAAGTAAATCAAACTATCTTCTCTCAAAGCTTTGACCCATTTGGATCCAGAACTAAGAGTAAAGTAGATCTAAATGAATACTTAAAAGAATTAAATAGCGAGATAAAACTAAACAATCCTGAAGATCTAATCTCCAATACTATTCCACTACCTAGTTATCAAGGATCATGGGAAGAAATAAATCTCTCCACCCGTCATCCTGAACTCGTTTCAGGATCTGAAAAAGACAAACAAGCAGGTAACACCCTCAATTTTGGTAGAAGACACTACGACACGCAAACCTCAACCTTCTACTCAGTAGACCCATTAGCAAATGGAGTAGGGTACGATCCGATGGGGAATAGTTCTCTTGTTGGAACTTCAATGAGTAACGGCACGGGCAGTCCTTATCAGTTGTCAGGACAAAACTCAGTAATGAGTAGGGAGTGGGATGGATATATATTCATTGGAGTTGTCCCTACAATTGAACCTATTTCAAACCCATCAACCCCCTCTCCTAAACCTTCTCTTGAAGAAACAAAATCACAAATAACTAAGAATACAGAATCTCTTGCCCTTGAAGCTAGAATCCAAAGAGAGAACGCTGCAAACGATGCTGACGCTTTTAATGATGTCAAAAATAAAAAAGATTTAAAAGCTCAAGGATTAATTACAGATTTTGTTAACAACAAAAATAGTTATTTAGAAGAAATAGCAATATATAAGTCATATCTTTATGTGCCCACCTGGCAAGACTACGCCAGAAGTAGTGAAAAACTAGCCTACGACAAACTAGAAGCTGATATTGCCTTTGCCTCAATTTGCAAAACAGATACAACCTTCCCCTACGGATGTAACTCCCATCACAGCAGCATTGCTCAAAACTATGATCTATCAGTTGCTCCAAATGTTGCAGGAAGAGATAAGTATATTAGAGATAATACACGTGTTTAGTGGGGGATTAGAGTATACAACAAAATTTAGATCGCGTAACAAGTACGCGATGACAATCAATACGCGATAAAATAATATTCAACGATACAAATACTGATTATAAATGGAGAGCCTTTAAAGCAAAGCTTACAAACTCAAATCCAAACCTTGCCCGCTTAACCAATTGATAAATTTATCAGGGCATTGCATTGTCGATAATCTGGATTGTTTTACTAAGGAAAAATCAGTAAACAGGCCTGACTCTTTGATTTGTTTAAGATTAACTCTTGATTCTTTTTCATAGACTCTGACTAGTTCCAGATTTGCAAACCAGCTGATCCCTTTTTCATCTTCCAAATCTGGTCTTGGCTCATCAATTACTTTAGCAAGTCCCACGATGCTAGCTTCTCCTAGGGAGTGATAGATTAGGACTGCATCTCCTACCTGCCAAGTCTTTATTACATTTACAGCTTGGTAATTGCGCACCCCCGTCCAAGGAGTGATTTTTTCGTCTATAAAATCTTGTATCGAATATGTTTCAGGGTCAGTCTTTGCTAAAAAATAATTGGCCATATTAATAATCTCTTGTTACTCTGTTATAGTTTAAAGTAAAACTCATCATTTGGGCAAATGGACTTCCCACGGTGGCTGAGGAGAAGTTTTTGACCCTTCCTGGATTAGGCTCAGATAGTTTTACGATAATCAAGTATTCGGGGTTACTAACAGGTCCAAAACCAACAAAAGTATGATCGTAGATACCACGTTTTCTATTGCAGCTATAATCACATGGCCTCAGTATGGGCTGATCACTTTCATCAAAGACTATTTTGCCTGTAGCGTCTCTAACAATATAAGGCCTGTTGACCTCAGCTGTACCAGTTTTTCCAGCCATATAGTATCCATCAACTTTGGCAGGACTTTGCTCACTACCTACAAACCCATCTTCAACTACAGCTCTCATATAACCAGTTACTAAAGAGGCGGTGTTTTCTGTAATGACTTGGCGAGGTTGAGTTCTTTTTATGACACTATTCGTACTAGTACCATCGTCTATAGTTCCATCCCCATATTCTATCTTGTCTATCAAATATGGTTCCACAATCCTACCTTTATTGGCAATGGAGGTAAAGCTTCTAGCTAGCTGCAGTGGGGTTGCTGTATAACCTTGGCCAAAGCCCATATTTGCGTAACAAAACTGACAATTAATATCCTTTGTAAAGTTAGTTATATTTCCAGCGTCATCTCCAGGTAAATCTACAGCTGTTCTGCTACCTAGTAAAAACCTATTGGTAAAGTACTCGTTTAATTGTTTGGATCCAGTTTCTTCTACGACATTAGCGATACCTGTATTTATGGAGTCGCGAATGGTTTCTTTGAGGCCAATATTGCCCTGTGCTCTATAACTTCTGGCCTCAGAATTTTGGATATACTTGATATTACCATTGACTTCTTCATAGGCCTTTCCTCTAGAATCATAATCAATAAATTTATAGTCTGGTGGAACACCTCTTAATTTACCGTTTTCAATAACTCCACTTTGGTAGGTATTAAGGGCAGCTGCTACTGTCAAAGGTTTCATAACCGATCCTACGTCATATGCAACACCTGTGGCTGCATTTCTAAAGGATTCAGGGTTTTCTAGCCAGTATTTCTGGTAATCATTAGGATCGTAGCTAGGATAGGAAGCAAGTCCTAACAATTTTCCTGTTTTAACCTCCATAACTATTATTGCCCCATTTCTTGGCCCGCCATTTTCATTGGTAGTAGCTTTGACTGCTTGATCTAATATTCTTTCAGCTTCTCTTTGGATATTGTAATCGAGAGTTAAGTAAATATTAGCACCATTTTGGACTTCTACTTCACCTGTGTTGGTATTAGAATTTGAAACCTTCTTACCGTTTAATCCCCCAAGTTGGCTACAATATTTTTGCTCCAAACCATATGATCCAACTGTGTACTGACCTGGATTGGTACCTCTTGCAATATTACTATTTACTAAATCCTGACAATCTTTGAATCTTGTAAATATTTCACTGCTGGCAATCTGAAAAGGCGGGGTATACCCTAGTGTTGAAGCAAGTGTTGTACCTTGCAGGTAAGTCCTGACCTGTTTTTGAGTAACTCCTAACCAATTACTATAAGAAAACTGTTTATTTAGCTGACTAGACTTCAAATAATCCACTGCTTGTCTTTGAGTTTGGCTAACATTTGTGGCAATAACTAAACTGGCATTAGGCTTCTCTTTATCAATTTCTTTTTTGATATTTTCAAAAGTATCACTATAAGTGAGATTTAGCCTTGAGCTTAATTCAGCAACCGCATCTTGGAGTACAAGACCTTTTTCAACTTGCTTTTTCAATTGATTAGCATCTATAAATATTTGAAATTGCAAATCACTACTTGTCATGGCAATATCATTTTTGTTTTGACTTTGATCTTGCATAAAGATCTGACCTCTGCGAGCGTAAATAATACTAGAAAGGTTGGCAATTTCAGAGTTAACCCCAGCAGAGTCAGGCTCTTGACTCATGATTTGAAGATCAGCAAATCTAAATATTATCACAAAAAATAGACTAGCAAAGACTATCTGAATAACCCTCTCTCTGATAAATAACCAGCTACCAGTAGTTTTAAATAACCATACAAAAGGAAATAAAACCATTTGAAATGGAAGTAATAGTACTTTTAGTAAATATCCAAGTATAAGGATAATCAACGATTTATGAGGTTTTTCTTGTGACTTACTAGGTTGCTGTGGTTTAGAAGTTTTCTTTAGCTTTTCTTTAGTAATTTTAGAAGTATTTCTTTGGATGCTCGGATGGATTTGATCCTCAGATGATTTTTTAAAAAAGTTTAATTTGGAGAAAAAGCCTGATTTATCTGATTTTTGAGTAACAGATTTCCAATCAGTTTTGATTCTTTTATTGGAGCTTTTTTTGGATGTATATTTTCTAGTCATATCAGGTCTTGTCAATTTGCATTGTATATCAAATAATGCCTTTGTCAATATGAAAAACTATTCTGTAAGCGAGTTTTTAGCAAGGCTTAAAACCTTAAATCACGAGCAGCTCGACTCTATCAAAGGAATTGGCCCAGTTTTAGCTGAAAATATAATCGAATTTGTAAAATCTCAAAGATTTCAAACTCTATCAAATGACTTTAAGGATTTAGAAAAAAGTAAACTAGCACCTCACGTTACCGTTCCAGAAGAAAATACAAATAGTATATTTAACACCAAAACTTTTGTCATCACAGGTAGTTTTGATATTTCAAGGGATGTTATCAAAGAAAAACTAGAACAATTAGGAGCAACTGTAAGTGGAAGTATCTCTAAAAACACCGATTATTTACTAGCCGGAGAAAAAGCAGGGAGTAAATTAGAAAAGGCTCAAAGTCTAGGAGTTTCAGTTATTAATTCACTAGAAGAGCTTGGGATTTAATAAAATTATTATTGTAATTTCGTAACGGCCTTTTATCTTCAGCAATCGTAAATTACATTAATAGGTGTCTCATTGACTTATGCGCCCCGTCAACTAATACTGCATGTCATCGCACACTTGGTTAGCGCGATCCTCTGTGGTGGGTAATTTATAATCAATTTTAAAGGCGTGAATAATCTTATATAAACCATAGGACTTCACCCTTTGCCAGGATATCTCGCTTTGTGGATGTATTAGATATAAAAGTTCTACCCTATCCTGAGGCATAATACCGCTTCAGGGCAAATAAAATTAAATCCACAATTTTTATCGTAGGGTCCGGATTTATCCACCCTCGTAAATCTCCATTTTAAAGTAGGGGTATGCTTTAGCTTCCCGTTTTACTTATTACCCTGCAAATAATCCTTCAAAAGCCCAAAAGCCATAGCTCTATGACTATACTTGTTCTTTTCGTCCGTATCCATTTGGGCAAAAGTTTTATCACTGCCATTTGGTTTAAATATAGCATCAAAGCCAAAACCATTTTCTCCTTTGGGTTCTACTATTTCTCCTTTGACTTTGCCTTGGAAAAAATTAATCTTTCCTGTCTCATCAATATGTCCAATCCAAGCACTTGTATAGGCTACTCTATCATCGTATTTACTAATCATTTCCCAAATCCCATCTACTCCAAGACTTCCTAGCATCCATTTGATAAGTGGGCCTGGAAAATTATTCAAAGCTGCAAATTCCATAGCCGAGTCATCGACTATTATTTGAGAATCAGGTAATTGCAATCTAGCTTGCTTGAGTTTGTGTTCAATGATTATACTAGGATCTATTGCTTGAATTTCATCAAGATCTATTTTAGTGAGTTTCATATCAGAAATTATTTTCTGACCTTCTAAAAATTTGTTTTGGTTTCCAGTTACAAAATATAACATAACTTCGTTAATATGAATTAATCCAATTAAATTCGATTTGGTTCATGCTGGTGCTTGCGCATTTACCGTTCTCTAGTTTCAACCAATGGTCCTAACAAAGTCAGGCCCCTTCGGTTTGGTTTTTCAAACTTAGCACCCTCGATCGCCGCGGGGCTCAATCGCCGTAAGGCTATGGTGCCATCGGAGAGACTCGAACTCTCACGGTATTGCTACCACTGGATTTTGAGTCCAGCGTGTCTACCATTCCACCACGATGGCATATATATGGTGATCGAAATAAATTCGATCTGTTAGGTTAATACCGAATTCTGCCCCAACAAAGTCGGGCCGCCATTCGGTCGGTTCATTCTGAACCTAGCACCCTCGCTCGCCGCGGGGCTTTCTCTTAATCGCCGTAAGGCTAGTCTGGAATAAATCCAGCCTGTTCTAGCTGGTACTTACGTACCTGCCTTTCTCTCAATCGCCGTAAGGCTTGGTGCGGTCGAGAGGATTTGAACCTCCACGCTCGTTATATTAAGCACTACCACCTCAAGGTAGCGTGTCTACCGTTTCACCACGACCGCAATAGTTATAAATCAGGTTTAGATTGTATTTATTGTCAATGATTTAGCAACTTACTTATTAGTTTAGAATCTAAGGCAAAAGATAAACACTTGTCCCCAAAACTCGCTTCACCGGTTTATATGAAGTTCGACCTACTTAAGCTCAAACAGTTGTGGACGAAGCTTATTATCTTCATCCTTAGATTGATAGGTTTTGGACTAAAAATAATATTAAAATGGTCTTATCCATAAAACTTGGCTTTACTAGCAGCAAAACAATGAATTATTAATAGTTCCTGATGTCTGCGATGGTTTCTTAGTGAAAATTTTTTTATGAGCTGAATACTTTAAACTTGACTAAAGCTGTTACTTTAGTAAATAGTTATTAGGTTAAGTCCAAAGAACAAGCTATCACCAAAATAGCAGAGATTAAGGATAAAACACTGATTCGGGGATCGTCTAGTGGTAGGACACTGGGTTTTGGTCCCAGCAACCGGAGTTCGAATCTCTGTCCCCGAACCACGTCGGAATTTATTCCGACACTACAATCTGCCAATAAGGCAGATATTTCGTTTTAAAAGCCGAATTCTGCCCCAACAAAGTCGGGCCGCCATTCGGTCGGTTTGTTCCAAACCTAGCACCCTAGCTCGCCGCATGGCCTTCCTCCTTTCCCCCACAAATCAACAGATTTGCAGGGACCACATTAAAAAAAACGACACTACAATCTGCCATTAGGGCAGATATTTTATTTTAAAATACCTTAAATGCTAAATAAAGGCTAGCAATATGCAAAGCTTGGCAAAATTTACCTGTCTCAATCAATTCATCAAGCTCATTTCTGTTTACAAAACCGTATTTAATTACTTCTTGAGGGTTATCTTCTGGGCTTTTTACTAACCTCGGATTGGTTACTTTGTATACAAATATTTTATTGTTTGCGTTTGCTGGGTTGGAATAGCTTTGCCCTACTAATTCAAAATCTCCTGTGTAGCCTGTTTCTTCCAATAGTTCCCTTTTGGCACCAGCTAGAGTGTCTTTATCAGTATCATCCACAGCTCCGCATGGTAGTTCATAAGAGATCACACCAGCTCCGTGGCGATATTGTTTGGTAATTAGCACCTCATCTTTTTCATTAACTACAACCAAATGCACCCAATCACTGTACTCTAAGACATAGTATGGGGTGATTGGATGACCATCAGCTGTTTTGCAGGTATCAGCTCTTAATTTGATCCAGCGATCTTGTATTACTACTTCACTTGATTCAGTTATCCATTGCTCGATGGGCTGAGATAGATAATTATTAGGTTTTAAATCCATACTTGATTACTAAATATTATTTGCTGCAGCCTTGAGTTTTTTTCTATTCCAAGTTTTATAAATATCAAATGCTTTAACTACCCACGATGAAATAAATAGTAAACTCACAATGATTTGAAGTGTTAGGTTTGAAGCAAAGATTGAGCCAAGGAGAATGATATGAAAACCAACTAAAATATAAGCTGGGTAAACAAGTAACTGTAAGTATTTCCAAATCTTGCGAGTAAGTTTTTTGATAGACCATTTATTTGAAATCAAAGCTACAAGTGTTAGGATCATAAAAGCGGGGAGAGCAATTTGAATGCCTCTTCCATAATTACTACCAGATTCGATATAACTTTGGACAACAGAATAATCCCAGCCAAAATTTAAACTCCAGTTTAATAGATAATGATAAAGGCTCAGTAAAAAAACACTGACTCCCAGATCCCTCCTTAGAGCCAAAGATCGTTTAAATATTTTAAACTTTGTAAGCCTAGCAAGTGGGCCAATATGCAAGGTGTAAGTAAACAATAAAAAGGCGCTGTAACCGCTGCTGACTAAAATAGATTTATTTAAACTATAACCCCCAATAAATAAGATCGAGACAAAAAATATGAGTTGGATAGCTATCAAAAAAGTCAGCATGTTTATAACCTTTGAGGGTTTTGTTTTCAAGAAAAAAGCAAGAGTTACAAGTATTGCAAGAATTAAGGCTATGATATTATTTGTATTCATTTCAATTATCAGTTCATTTTTAGTAGTTTATTAATATTAATTTCGATTTGCATTGTCAATGGTGGTTGCCTCTTGCATGTTAAATATTGGAAAAGCATGGATACTAACTCCTCGCTTGCGTAAGGATTTGCTTGGATTCCTTGGTTGCATTTTAATTACTGTTGGGACAGTATCTATGGTTAAATCAATTTGTTTTTTAAAATATTGATTATCAATGGATTTCTCAGAAATTACTGGTTTGAAGATTTCTATTGTGCTCATTTCATTTTTAAAATCTAAACTAATATCACTTTGACTAGAAATATCAGCGTCTTTATGTAATCCTAGCCACACAAATAGATAATAAGATCCGTCTGATTTTTGAAATAATGTTTGCTCCAAAGAGTCATTTAACTCGTTATTAGGGTTTGTAAAACTTAATTTGTATTCCAAAGGTCTTAGTTGCACTGTTTTATTTTTATCTTCCAATAAAGAAATCGTGGTTTTGATCATATTATAAGATTTTTTGGGTCTACCATCATAATGAACTATTCCAAAGCCCTCATCGTTAGTACCTGCTAGATCTAAAAATTCGTGCACGTAGCTACGCTCTACACCAAGTTTATATTGCATCAGAAATTGTCTTTGAATAAGTTTTGCCTGCCAAATCTCTTTATCATTGCTGCTACCATTTGCTGCAGTATAACCAAATTCTGTTACCTGATGAGGTTTAGTAGGGGCAACTTTAGAGTGACTGGTGATATAATTTAGTAAATAATCACTTTCAGGGTAAGGGTTTTTAGACCAATCATTGATGTAAGGGTGTGAGTTTGTATAATCGACATATGGTGTCATAAACCCATCTTCCACTCCTTGCTCTTTGTGCGTCCAGCTACTTGCAATTATTGGAACATTGGAAAATTCAGGATCGTTTCTATATACGTTAGCTGCCTCAATTGTCTTTTGTTTCAAGACTGGTAACCATTCTTCTTTAGTTTGATACCCACCATTCATACTTGGCAAATCATATTCATTTTGACCTTCAAGAGAGATGAAACAATTATGATCACCCTCTGCTTCAAGGTTTACTAGCTTCATCTGAGCCAATATATCTTGAGTATTTTTGGTAAGTGTCATTGCAGACCCATTAAATCTTATGCCTTGATTACATAGATCTGCCATCCTGCTTCTATGAGTCATTTCCTTTCCTGCTAAAGCTGGGTTAAATTCAGATGGAGAGCCTTGTCTAAGATATCGTATTCGTGACTCCAAAACCATTGGTCTAGTGATGTCATCCCTGTAGATGTTAATTATTTTAATGACAGAATCTATGTGTCACCCTGAATTTATTTCAGGGTCTGTTACTTATATTAATAGAGAAAAGATACTGAAACGAGTTCAGTATGACAGATTAAAATTGTCAGCGAATAAATTGACACTTACAGGGATGGCGACGATAGATGCTAAATAGTCAGATAAGAAAGAAAATGTCAGATAATAAAAAGATCCCGTAACGAGTACGGGATGACATTTGTGGTTTGAATAGTAGAAAATTAGTAACCAATATAAACTCTATTTAGGTTTCTTAGCACCGTATTTACTACGACTTTGTTTTCTATCTTTGACACCAGCTGTATCAAGTTTTCCACGTACGATATGGTAACGTACACCTGGAAGATCTTTCACGCGGCCCCCACGGATCATTACAACACTGTGTTCTTGTAGATTGTGTCCGATACCTGGAATGTAAGCGATGACTTCAATTTTGTTAGAAAGCTTTACCTTAGCAACTTTACGATTGGCTGAGTTAGGTTTTCTAGGAGTAGAGATGTATACTTTGGTACAAACACCTCTCATAAATGGAGCTTGGCTAACCATTGGTTTGTTGTGGATACTGTTCCAGCGAATTCCAAGTACTGGAGATTTACTCTTTTTAGTAACTTTTTTTCTTCCTCCTTTTCTGATAAGTTGATTAATAGTTGGCATAATATATAAGTTTAATTGGCAGGGATTAATTTTTGAGTAAAGTTATGTTCTTCACCATCGAATAAATGTAATCTGTTGTTGGCTCTGATATCTTGTAATCTATTTTTTGGAAGCATGTGCTTAACTGAGCTATAGACTGGTCTTGTAGAATCTAGTGCCATTTGCTCTTCAAATGTTCTTCCTTTCATACTACCAGGGCGACCAGAGTGGCGCATATAGGTTTTGTATTTTGGCTTCATTCCAGTTAAAACTGTTTTACTAGTATTAATAATGACAACACAAGCACCCATATCAACATCAGGAGCATAGTCAGCTCTATTTTTACCTGATAATAGGTTTGCAGCGATAGTTGATAATCTTCCAAGAGGCATTTTAGATGCGTCTAAGATATACCAATCGCGAATATGACCAGCTTCTAATTTTGGTCTATGAGTCTTAGTTGACCCTGTAATTACTTTATTGATGATTTTAGTGGACATGAAATATATATTAAGCTTCTTCAACTAGACTTACAACAACTTTATCTAAAGTGGAAAATCTTTCTTGGAAATGTAGGATGCGAAGATACCCTCCGTTCCTTTCTTGATATTTAGGAGCGATTTGCTCGACTAATTTTCTAGCAGTAGATTCTTTTAAAAATGGTCTTACTCTTCTGTAAGCTAGGTTTTTGTCTTCTCCTGCTTTTTTGATATGAGTAATGAGTCTTTCAAATTTTGGTCTAAACCATTTTGCTCTGGTTTGAAAAGTCACGATTTGACCTGACTCGATGACTGCATTAGAAAGATCAACGAATAATTTACGTCTTCCTTCTTCTGTCCTTTTGAGTTTCTTAGTTTTCTTGAGATGGCGCATAATAATTGTTATTTAGATTTGGTTGTTGTAGTTTTAGATTTTGTAGAAGTCTTTGTAGCTTTTGGCTTAGCTTCAGCAACTGTTTCATCAGTTTTGGTAGCTTTTGCTTTAGCAGGAGCTTTTTTGACAGCTTCACCCATGATTTCAAGAACAGTTTTCATTGCTCTAAAACCATATTGTCTGTGGTAATTAGATTTAGCTTTGTACTTTACTACTCTGATTTTCTCATCTTTTTCGTGACTTAATACTTTGACTTGGACAGTGGATTTATCACTATCGCTGCCAAAGGCAAAAAGTACAGGCATATCGATGACATCACCAACTTTGTTTGATTTTAAGTAATCAACTGCGATTTTTTGACCGGGCTCTACAACATATTGTTTCGATCCAGAAACTATTACTATGGACATAATTATTTGATTTCTAATATTTTAACTTCTAATTTACCTTTTGGAGCTTTGAATTTGGCAATATCACCGACTTTTTTATTCAAAATAGCTTGTGCGATTGGAGATTCATTACTGATTTTGTTTGCCAAGATATCAGATTCGCTAGTACCTACAATTGTAAACTTGTACTCAAGGTTTTCTTCAGTATAAACTACTTTCACAGTTGATCCTAGTTGAACTAAGGCAGCACCTTTGGATACAGTTTGCTCGATGATTTGATAATCTTTAAGGATTTCTTCAAGCTCTTGTTGGCGAGTAGTTAGTTCATCTTTAACTTTGAGAGCTGTTTGATAAGCAGCGTTTTCGCGAAGATCTCCTTCTTGTCTGGCAGAATTAACAGACTCTAGAGTAGCTGGTAAATCAACTTCATTGATCTTCTTAAGCTCTACTTCGATCTCAATTAAACCTTTTTTAGTAAGGAAATGTGGCATATTGTGATGAAAATTGATTTATAGGATATTGTCAAGGATATTGGTGGGATTTGGGAGGAGAAAAGGGGGTTTGGATTTGGATAAATTTAAATTAACCATAGTCTTAAAAATATTGTTATCTCGAGTAAGGTGAGAGATCCTAAGACGTGTCTGAATTATTTTCAATTTTTAAAATTATCAAAAGCCTGTCATTTTGAAGTGAAGCTGAGAAATCCTCTGAGGTAGCTAAGTTTATTTTTTAAATATGGGGAAGCAAAAAGGGAAGCCAGAGGCATACCCCTACATGAATATTTGAATTTATTGATTGAAGATTAACTTGCCAACTCAGGGGATACTGAAACGAGTTCAGGATGACAAGCTCATTTAAAGATGAAAATGTTCTTTCAGTATGACGGGGTTCTTCTTGAATGAATGCGTTCTTCTATGATGACAAGGCTCTTTCATGATGATAAGGACTTTCGGTTTGATTGTTAATTAGCCACCACAGGGGATCCTGAAACAAGTTCAGGATGACAGCATCTATTAGGATGACAGGGCTTTTTTTAATGTATTTTTAAGCAAGTTATTGCACAACTGCTAGACTCATCTGACCATTGTCTTTGATTTCGATGATTTTAGCTTTTACGATATCACCAATTTTAACAATATCTTCGACTTTGTTGACTCTCTTATCAGATAGATTTGAGATGTGGATTAATCCTTCTTTACCAGTTTCACTTCCTTCTTCCATGATCTTTACGAAAGCCCCGTAGGTCTCGATGCGATAGATTTTACCAGCCACAATTTCTCCGATTTCAAATTCTTTTATAATCTGTAGTATTTTATTTAAGGCTGCCTGAGTTTTTTGACTGTCTTTACCGTAGATAAGAGTTTTACCAGTATTGTCTTCGATATCGATATCTACGTCGTATTTAGCAATCAAGCCTTTGATGATCTTTCCACTTGGCCCGATTACATCTCCAATTCTATCTGAAGGTATGGTTGTAGTGAGTACTCTAGGAGCATAAGTAGAGATCTCTGACCTTGGTGCTTCAATAGCTTCAAGCATTTTGTTGATGATAAATAGTCTACCAGCTTTGGCTTCAATCAAGGCTTGTTTCAAAATATTAGGAGTTAGACCTGCTACTTTGTTATCTAATTGAATAGCTGTGACTCCAGTAGCAGTTCCTGTGACTTTGAAATCCATATCACCATGATGATCTTCAGCTCCTTGAATATCAGTAAGGACCTTGAAATTGCCAGTACTAAAATCCAAAACTAATCCCATAGCAATACCTGCCACTACGTCTTTGATTGGTACACCACCAGCTAATAAACTCAAAGTGCTACCACAAGTTGAAGCCATAGAAGTAGACCCGTTTGATCCCAAGCACTCAGAAACTAATCTCATGGTGTAGGGGAATTCACTTTCAGTAGGTAGAACTGGAAGCAAAGCTTTTTCAGCCAAAGCTCCATGACCTATTTCACGTCTTCCTGGACCTGTATAGCGACCAGTTTCTCCAACAGAGTAGGATGGGAAATTGTAGTGGTGAAGATATCTTTTGGTGACTTCTTCAAAATCTTCCATCTCATCAATTGTTTGTGCATCTCTCATGCTGCCAAGGGTCAAGATGTTTAAAACTTGAGTCTCACCTCTTGTGAATAAACTAGAACCGTGAACACGAGGCAGGACATCGATTTGGCAGGTAATTGGTCTGATTTCATCCAGTTTGCGGCCATCAATTCTCTCTTCTTGTTCTAATATTTTTTCATGGACCATGTTTTTAACAGCGGTATCCATAGCTTTTTCCAGTTCTGGTTGAATTTTGGATAGTTGATCTAAATGCCCATCGCAAAGATCGATCAGGTTTTGAGCAACTGTCAGATCAAATTGATATTTGGAATCAGCTTCTGCATTTTGGTGAGAGACTAAAAACTCTCTAAGGCTGCTTTCTGTCTCGATATTTTCATTATAAACAATATCTTGGAGGGTTTTGATATTGCCAAAGTGAAGGGTTCTAAAAGCACCCATAGCCTCGGCTCGTTTTTCTTTGGTGCCATGGCCATAACTGCAAGCTTCTAATTGAGTTCTAAATTGCTCCCAGTAGGTATAAAACTTTTGCTCAGGGGTGATTACATGTAAGCTATCGACACCCAACATGCCGTTTTGGCGAGCAAGGTTTATAAAATCTGATTGGAAGTTAGTTAACACCTTCAACTCATCAGCTGCAATATCCAGACAGATACCGATTTCTTCTTCGCTGATAATGTTTGCTCCAGCCTCCAGCATCATGATATTGTCACCATCTCCAGAGACAATCAGATCCAAAACTGAGCTTTGCTGAGCATGATAACTAGGGTTAACGATTGGCAAATAATCAGATTGGTAAGCGGTGCGCAGCTCTTCTGGTTTGTAACGATCAGTTTGTTTGTAGATGTCTGAGAAAAACCTAGCCCATTCAGCATCTTTAGCGGCTAAACTGCGAGCCAGAATACGGATTAGTTCTTTGTCTTCTTCTTGTGATATATCCAAAACTCTAGAAGCTTCGATCAGAGCATCTTTGATTTCATTAAAATCATCAGTGGTATTGATCTGGTGTTTTAGATACTCTGTGATTTGCTTTTGAGGAGTGTTTGCCTCCAATCCGATACGGATACTTGAAACAGGACCTGCAAAGTCTTTGGTGGCAATTTTTAGAGCGCTGGAAGCAGCTAAGACTCCTACTAGATCAGGGGTGTTGGTCTCATCCAAACTCAAAACTGTAATAATGACTTGGATATCGTTTCTGACATTGCTATCAAAAAGTGATCTTAGAGAGCGATCAATCATTCGCCCAGTTAAGACTGCATTATCACTGGGACGTCCTTCACGTTTGATAAATCTACTACTTTTGATTTTTCCACTGGCATAAAATTTTTCTTCGTAGATGACTTGTAGGGGAAAGTAATCCATATTGGTTGGTTTGCCTACAACGACATTTGCCATGACTGTGGTTTCACCTAACGTTGCGACAACGCTGGCTGTGGCTTGTTTGGCTAAAAGGCCAGTTTCTAATCTTAATATTTGGCCGTGGTAATCAATTTGGTGGACAATTGGTACTTGTTGAAACATAATAATAGTAAAAGTTGACTAATCAATTAAGTATTGGTTTCTTTTGGTTACACTTTTGTCAATTAACATGTCTAAAATAAAAACAATTATCTTTGATTTTGACGGTACGATTGCCGATACTTTTGAGTTTATGAGCGGTGAGTTTAATACTTTAAATAAAAGATTTGGCGAAAAAGAACTATCATTATACGAAGTCAAAGAATTAAAAAATGACACTTTCGAAAGTTTAATTGGTAAGTATAAGCTATGGAAAATACTACTGATGGCTTTTTTGTTACAAAATAAAATGTCGAGTAATATTGCAAGTATCAAAATGCATGCTGGGATGAAGGAAGTAATTTTGCAGCTTTATAAAAATGGTCACAACTTGTATATATTTTCAAACAATACAACTACTATTATCAAAAAATTTTTAAAATACCATGAGATTGATCATTGTTTTGATATTATAATTGGTAGGCGAAACCTCAGTTCCAAATCAAAAGCTATGAAAAAACTAATCAATAAATTTAACCTAAATCCTGATCAGACAATTTATATAGGAGATGAAGTCAAAGATATTCTAGCAGCAAGAGATAATGGCGTGAAAGTGATTTCTGTAAACTGGGGGTTTAATTCAGCAAAAAAACTACGAGAATATGAGCCAGATTGGTTAGTTTATAAATCTCAAAGGATTGTCCAAATAATATCTAGATTATAAAGTATTTTAAGTTAAGGATTGATCTGGGCCCTGCAATAATTCTTGTTTTACTTTTACTAAGTTGTTGTGGGAGAATTTTTTGAGATCAGTAAGAACCTTATTTATATTTTTGTGCTTATTACCAGCGATCTTTAGTTTTTGATTCATATTGTGCAAGAAATCCAATCTCTCTTGATTGATATGAAATTTATCAAAAAGATTTAGAATTAATTGTTTTTTGGCTTCCTGTTCTGGAGATAATTGAACTAAATTGTCATTGACCATGGCTTTGAGATTGAAAAAATTTGCCATTACTCGATCAATAAAACTAGGTTGAAAATCCATAAACGCGCTGTATTTTATGGCAATTAATTCTTCCGCTCTAGAGATAGTTATGACTGAATTAAATTTATCAGCTGATTCGTTGAGCCATTTTTTTATCAATACAAAAGCTTGTTTTGGATTATTATCTTGGCTTGAATCGTAAACTTTTTCGAGGGTTTCATCCCCGCAATTCATAGTGATGAGCATTGGAAAAAGTGATTCTTCAAAAAAGACTTGTAAAGCACTGTAGATATAGCTCTCATAGTCTTTAGGTAGAGTTCCAAGGTCATGTAGACAAGTACTTAAAATTACAAAAATCTTATCCAAATCGTACTCGCTAATATTCTCTGTGCTAAGAATTGATTGGATCTGCTGGTTTGCAACTTGTCTCAAACTACTTCTATTTACTTGGGTTGAAATAATTGCTACATCTACAAGATCTGATAAATGGGCATTATCTATTCGTAAACTATTTAAATTGGACTTTTGGGTAAGTAAAAACTCTTTTGCTTTTTGAGCAGATTTGGCTTCGTTTCGAACGTGAAAAGATAATCTAGTAGTACGGTACTGCTCATAGATATCATCGGAGTTAGCTGGTGAATTGGTAATGTTTGAATCAATTACAATGTCATGGAAAAGACAGGCTAAGAAATTGGATAAAACCAGTTCTTGGTTAACTTTAGTTTGTAGAGACTCAGATTGTAAGGACAATAATTCTGTTGTACTTTGAACGGATTCAAGACCCATTCTTAAGGGGTGGTGAGCAAAAGAATGGTAAAAAAGAGTATTACTAGATAGT
>JBBSJV010000017.1:0-19037 GCA_038256935.1 Patescibacteria group bacterium | reverse complement strand
ATAGCTTCTAATGCAGCTGGACAAGCAGGAAATCAAAATTTGTTTACTCCAGCTTCTGCTTCTACTATTATTAATACAACAACTGCTGCTGATATCTTTGGAAATAGTTCTAAGGCTCTTGGTGGTAGATATGATATTGATGATGTGGAGTATGAGTGTAGACTTCCTGCTTTTTTAGATGCTGGTAATTATACTCAAGTTTTGTCTTATACTGTGGTGGCTTCTTAGAAAGGTATTTGCTTAGTTCTAGAAACTATCTTAGATTATTCTTTTGCTAAAATTTAAAGTATAAAGGACAAGTTGACCACTACTATTTTATAGGTCATAATTAAGCGGTAATTATGGATCAACAGGTATTACAATTACTCCAAACTACTCCTTTTTTGAATCAAGGGGACAGGGAGTTTTTGTCTAAATACCTAGCCTATATCA
The DNA here is from genome assembly GCA_038256935.1 of Patescibacteria group bacterium. Taxonomy (GTDB): domain Bacteria; phylum Patescibacteriota; class JACMRA01; order JACMRA01; family JACMRA01; genus JBBSJV01. The sequence continues at coordinate 18,605 of JBBSJV010000017.1, read as the reverse complement.
ATAGCGAGGACAAGACTCGCCTTATCCAAGGCTTGCAGAGCCAAAACCCAGGTTATATCATCCAAATCCTGCAATACCTCAAAGCCAAGATCTACCAACAATTTAATACTCCTCAACCTCAGCAAATCTCCACTCAGCCTCAACAAGTAGTGCAGAATCAAAACCCTCTACCTCTTACAAATCAACCGCAACCGGTTTCTCAACCGCAACAGCCAGTAATTCAAAACCAGACTTCACAACCTCAACCAAATAATCTTGAACAAAAAAGCGAGCAAAAGTCAGGGATATTTAACCAGATCACAAGTCTATTTAACAAAGAAAAAGCTCCTGAAATCATCTCCCCAAGTATTCTGTCTCAACCACAGCTTTTGGGAACTTCTGCTATTCAGCCAATGCATCAAGAGTCAGTAGATGCCCTTCAGAAACTAACAGAATTTAAACACCCAGCCCAGCTTGCCATGCTTACTAGCACCCATGTTAGCTTTGGGATGGATCAAAGTGGGGATCAAATCATCAAAAACTTTATGGATATTTCCAGTGATATTTTTTCCCAAATCGAAGATATCAATATTCGAAGAGCTTATTTTATGAATTTTCTAAGGTCTCAGCTCTTTTCTAGCTACATCAGCTCAGCGGTGACTGCCATGAAACATCCAGAATTGCAACCTCGTAAAATAGTTTTAAACACATTAAATCAAGCCAATCCTCAGTTTCTAAACAACAAACAAGTCGGCATCACAGCAACCATCTCTAATCACCTACGAAATCTTTGCGGGTTATAGTTCTAATTACCAATTAGTAATTGTCACAAAAATAGTTTGCTATGACAAAAGTTTGTGTGGACTATTAGTGATATGTCTAAACATAAAAAAGGTGATAAGGTAAAATGGAAATGGGGTAATGGTGAAGGGGAGGGAGAGATTGTAGAAGTCTTTACAGATGATGTTACTAGAACCATCAAAGGAAGTGAAATCACACGAAAGGCTAGCAAGGATGAACCTGCATATTTGATCGAGCAAGATGATGGGGATGAGGTGTTAAAATCGACAAGTGAATTCGCGTAAACATTGTTTAGACATCAAATTTTGGAATCAGTTTTTGACAGCGGCGAAAAATCTTTAAATAATATTTCATATGTACTTAGAAAGACCAGTTATTAACGGCATTTATCGCCATTTCAAATCAATAGGGGAAATGGATCATGTTTATCAAGTCATAGGAGTTGGAAAGCACAGTGAGACAGAAGAGCTATTCGTAGTTTATAGAGCTTTATATAACAACTCATGGCTTGCTGAATCTAATACTGATATTACCATCCGCCCTCTGGATATGTTTATGGAAAAAATTGAAATGGGCGGCATCACCAAAGACAGGTTTGAGCTAATATTTGACCCAAAGGTGAATTTAGGTGATGGTAATATTTAATGTCAAAAGTAATCATAGCTTCCCAAAACCCAGCCAAAATTCTAGCAGTGGAAACTGCCTTTAAAAGTATGCTTAAATTTTGCCTTAATCCCATTTGTGAATAAGTATTTGTATTAATGACTAATCAAAATAAATTTACTGTAATTCCTGCTGTGTTTTTGATCTTACAAAATGATCAAGGACTGGTGCTGACTATGAAAAGAGAAAATACAGGACATATGGATGGACTTTTTGGCTTGCCATCAGGACATGTAGATGGGGGGGAAAGCTTTAAACAAGCAATGATCAGAGAAGCTAAAGAAGAGATAGGAGTTGAGATTGATCCAAAAGATCTGGAGTTTGAACATATTATGCACCGCAAAGTCGAAGATGGAATTGAGAGAATTGATATTTATTATTCAGCTCAAAAATGGACTGGTGAAGTCGCAAATGTGGAAACAGATAAATGTAGCGAATTGAAATGGCAATACGGAGATGAAGATGAGATTATTGACTACGTTAAAGAGGTTTTAGTAAAAATTGCAGATGGGGAGGGGGATTCAAGCTGGGGTTTTGAGAGTTAATCAAATAAAATTAATGATCCAATATCATTTGAAACAAGCTACAGAAAAAGACTTGACCGTTCTTTATGAAATCACTCAAAAAGCCATGAGTGACGTGGAAACAGAAATCCATGGTCAGAAGAATTTTACAAGCAAGCAACAAGAAAGTCATTATCGAAAATATATAGAAGAGTTTAAACCATTGCTACCCTCAACAAAATTAATTAAAGTTAAAGGTCAAAGTATTGGAAGGTTAAGAGTTGAGGAAAGTGAAGAAAGTTTGTTTATTGGTGGGATTCAGTTGTTACCAGAATATCAGAGAAAAGGCATTGGTAAAGATATATTTACAAAACTAATCTTGGCTGCCAAGCAACAATCAAAACAAGTAGAATTATGGGTGCATAAAGTCAATTCAAAAGCTATAAAGTTTTATACTTCTTTAGATTTTGTAATAATTTATGAAACGGAAAATAAGTATCAGATGGCATACAAATCTTCGACTCTTGTCTAACCTTCTAAGATATACTTTATTGACTTAAAAGAATTAAATCAAGATATATTTAATATGTCAGATCCTAATCAAGGCCACCAAATAATAGGCCAAAAGCCTGCGCATATTGATCATTTTAGAGAAAATGTCCGGGTAGTTTTATTTGACCCTGCTTCCAACTTATTCGGGCTGCAGTTTCATACTTTGACTGGTGAATATTTTACTCTTGGTGGTGGAGTTGAAGAAGGAGATACTCCACTTGTTACAGTCACAAAAGAATTAATAGAGGAAACTGGTTACACTGATTTTGAGATAGTTTGTAAGCTTGGAGGGCAGATCACAGCCTATATCGTAAAAAAGACTGGCCACCTTGAAAGGTTATCAACGCCGTATTTAGTAATCCTAAAATCCCAAAAAAATATAGGACAAAGTTTAACTGAGGAAGAAACAAGACTGGGAGCAATGGTTAAGTGGGTTAGCAGTACTGAAGGAATTGATATATTTGAAAAACAAGTAGCTGAATACGATATTTTTGCTTACCATTTTGAGGTTTTTAAAAGAGGGGTTAGTTATGTAAATGAAAATCTTTAGATAAAATCGATTTATAAGAAATATAGACATAAAATGATTTTATAGAAATTGTTAATCAATTATGCAATACCGCAAAATCAAATCAAATCGAATAATGAGTCTTGTTACTCAACCTTTTTTGTGGCTGCCGTTACCGTTTTTTATCATGTTAGATTTGGTTATCGAGATATATCATCAGATTTGTTTTCCGATCTATCACATTCCGATTGTAAAAAGAAGCGAATACATAATGGTAATGGACAGGCAAAAATTGCAGTATTTGGACGGCTGGGAAAAACTGGGCTGTATGTATTGCGGGTACATCAACGGCCTTCTTGCTTATATGGTAGTGATTGCAAGCGAGACAGAAAAATTTTGGTGCGGGATCATGCATGAAGAGAAACTAGGCTTTAGAAACCAGTCTCATCAGAAGGAAAATAACTTTGCTAAATTTAACGATAAAAGCGATTTAATTAATAAATATGGTGATTAAAGCAATTAAATAATTTTATAAATAATCTGTGTTAATACTACAGGACAATTACTTTGACAATAAATTAAAGAGCAGACTCATATTTTTTACTATGGTAGCTACTTCAAATTTGCCCCAAAATCATTTTCAATACAAAAGTTTTGTCTTTAATAATATTATTTTTCAATTAATTTTTGCTGGTTTACTAATTGCTATACTTGTAATTACTAATTCAAGTTTTTATAACAATCTGTTGTATCCTTATTCACTTGAAGAAATTGCAAATCCAGCAGCAACTTTGATCAGAAATATTGAGCTCATCATTTTTACATTGATTTCCGTTTCTATCATTGTATTTTATGTGAGATCGCTTGTAAATTCAAAAATTAATTTTAATAAAAGCTTCAAGTTAAGAGCATTCTTTTTATGCCTAGTTATATGTCCTATCTTGTTTTTTATCTCGGTTATTCTAGCATTAGGTAATGATGGGAGCAATGAAAGTAGTTTAGCATTTAATTTGTTGTATGGAGCTAGTTTTTTGTTATTTCCAGTCATTAGTTTTGTAAATGATGTCACAGAATATTATAAATTGAAAAAAATTGAAAAGAGTCCAAGTAGTAATTAAAATTGACAGAAATTATCCTACGAGTTATTCTATTAAGGTGTTCAAATTTGTAATCACAACCACTACAACTACCATCACGGTATTAAAGTAGGGGCTGTATTATAATTTATTATCAACAAGGCCCCATCAAGGGGTTATTTTTTTGGTATAAATACTTTGACACAAATATTTTAAAGTTACAGTGTATTAATATCTTATGGTAAAAGACTTTGTAAACTGGATTCAGTATAAAATTTACCTAAATACAAAGCAAAAATTTGCTAAATTCAAAGAGGGTGAAGTCTGGTGGTGCAGCTTTGGCGTCAATGTCGGTATAGAAACTGACGGTAAGAATGATAAGTTCAACAGACCAGTTTTGGTTTTAAAAAAGTTTAATAGTCGCCAGTTCTTTGCCATTCCTTTAACTTCCAAGAATAAACAAAACGATAAATTTTATTTTGAATTGCAACTTAAAGATAAAATTTCCTTCCTTTGTCTAAGTCAAATGAGGGTTTTGGATGCCAAAAGATTGCAAAGCTACCATACCAAAATTAATCAAAATGTATTAAAACAAGTAAAGAAAGAATTTATTAAGTTGCTGGAATAAATAAATATGCCTCCAAATTAATGGAGGACGGTGCCTTGCGGCAATAGTAACTTAATACTAATCCAACATACAAAAATTGTCAATAATATATTATAAATCTCTCAACTCTAATTTAAAATTAAAACATTCAAAATTAACTACATATGTCCATCTCAGCAAACTCACAAAACCTTGAACTTGATAAAAAACGCCACTCAATGGCTCATCTACTTGCAGCAGCAGTCTATCAAATGTTTCCCGAAACTCAATTTGGAGTTGGCCCCGTCATTGAAAACGGTTTCTATTATGATTTCATCCTACCAAGAACATTGATCCCAGAAGACCTGCCTTTAATTGAAGGTAAAATGAAGGAAATGATGAAGCAAAAGCTAGTCTTCAAACGCCAAGAAATAGACATCGATGATGCAATTGCAATGTTTACTAACCTTAACCAACTGTTAAAAGTGGAATTGTTGCAGGATTTAAAGACCAAAGGAACTACTAGTTTGAGTCAGGAAGAAAAGGAGGATTTGGGAGTTGATGAAATGGATTCTGTAAAAACTCCAACAATAACCCTCTACCGATTAGAAGATGAGGAGACAGGGCAGGATTATTTTGTGGATCTTTGTAAGGGTCCTCATGTGGAGCATGTTCGTGAGCTTCGAGGGGTAGGGCTAAAGCTGGATAAATTTAGTGGTAGTTATTGGCGAGGGGATCAGGATAGAAATATTCAAATGCAAAGGGTTTACGGGCTTGCCTTGGAAGATAGAGAAGAGCTAAAGAAATTTATAAACTTGAGAGAAGAAGCTAAGAAGAGGGATCATAGGGTTTTAAATGAAACTGTTGGTTATTATACAATTTCAGAGTTGGTTGGGTCAGGGTTGCCACTACTTCAGCCAAAACTTGCTATGGTTAAGAATCTACTTGAAACCTACTTGTGGCAAATCAATAACAAAAGGGGGTCAGTTAGAGTTTGGACACCTCATATTGCTAAGTCTGATCTTTATAAAACTTCTGGGCACTGGGATAAGTTTGGAGATGAACTATTAAAAGTGCAGGGTCAATACGACGATTTTTGTATGAAACCTATGAATTGTCCTCACCATATGCAGATTTTTGCAGACAATCAATGGAGTTATAGAGATATGCCTGTTAGATTTTTTGAACCTGCAACTGTTTATAGAGATGAAAAACCAGGGCAGTTAAGTGGACTTACAAGAGTAAGATCTATTACTCAAGATGACGGGCATTTGTTTTGTAGATTAGATCAGATCCAGCAAGAAGCACTCACTGTGGTGGATATCATTAACGAGTTTTATGAAGCTATTGGGATGAGTGAAGGTTATTGGGTAAGATTATCCGCAAGTGATCTTAATAATCCAGAAGCTTACCTTGGTACCCCTGAGCAGTGGGAATGGGCGGAAGATCAATTACTACAAGCTTGTCAGTCAGCTGGTTTTGAGTACAAAAGAGTAGAAGGGGAAGCTGCTTTTTATGGTCCAAAATTAGACTTTATGTTTAGAGACTCACTAGGGCGAGAATGGCAACTAGCAACTATTCAATGTGACTTTAATCTTCCTGAGAGATTTGATCTATCATATATCAACGAAGAAGGAGAGAAAGAAAGACCAGTGGTTATTCACAGAGCAATTTCAGGATCATTTGAAAGATTTTTAGGTGTATTTATAGAGCATACTGCCGGTTGGTTCCCATTCTGGCTAGCTCCAACTCAAGTCAAAATCCTGACTATCAATAACGAAGAAGCAACAGTTGAATACGTAGAAAAAGTCAAAGCAATCCTTGATGGAGTGGTGCTTATGAAACCGCTCAAATACAATGAGCTAAGATATGAAGTAGATGATAGAAATGAAAGCTTAGGTAAAAAAATCAAAGAAGCAAGTAATATGAAAATCCCAGCCATGATGATAATTGGACCTAAAGACATGGAAGCAGGACAGGTATCAATAAGGCTTAAAGACGGTGAGGAGAGGGTAAAGTTGGAGGAATTGAAGGGGTATTTGGAGGGGCTTGTGTAGAGCAGGGTTTGTGTGTCACCCTTACAGGGCTCGGGAAAATATTTATGGTGTTTATAAGTTCACTGCGCTTCACCCTGTGCTAATATGTTTTGCCCCTTTGGGGCTTGGGGTTAAATTGTGAATAATTATTTCACTGGTGCACCCTGACCTAGAGTGTTTCGCCATTGCAGGTCGGAGTAAAAATATTAAGATCAGAGTTATTACTAAGAGTTTAGAACTGTGTAGTATTATGCTATACTTGACATAATCTGTTTATTTTTATTTGTTTACCCTGAAAAGGTTAGATACACTAGCGATGGGTGAAGCCCATCGAACCAATGAACACCGCTCCCTAATCCCCAAGCCCTGTAAGGGCGAAATATAAAACTATGCCTCAATCATTAGTCAAAAACTATATTCACATTGTATTTAGCACCAAAAATCGATTACCCTTAATAGATCAAGAAATTGAATCAGCTCTACATGGATATATCGCAGGGATTTGTAACAACCTAGATTGTCAAGCAATAAAAATTGGAGGTTTTGTTGATCATGTCCATATTTTGTTTATACTTTCCAAAAATATTACCTTAACCAAACTAATTAGTGACATAAAATCTTCATCATCAAAATGGATTAAAACAAACGGAGATAGATATAAAAACTTTTACTGGCAAGATGGTTATGGAGCCTTTTCAGTAAGTGGGTCACAACTAGAAAAAGTAACAGAATACATTATTAATCAAAAAATTCACCATACCCAACTGTCATATAAAGATGAATTAAGAACCTTTTTAGAAAACTTTGAGATTGAATTTGATGAAAAATATATGTGGGATTAGATATTGTTTATTTCAATTTTTGTATGGTTAATGATTCACCTATTTATTTACATGTTCACAATTTTACAGGGTGTTATCATGTGCAGGAGTGTGTCGCCCTTTCAGGGCTTTGGGGTGTATACATAACTACATAATTCATAGGTTCATAGGTTCACAGGGCTGCACCCTGTGCTGGGATGTTTCGCCCCTTTAGGGCTGGGGAAGGAATTTTGATTATTTGTATTTCGCAATTTACAATTCATAGGTTCACAAAATTCACAGGTCTTCACCCTGTGTTAGTGTCTAACTCCCTTTCAGGGCAGGGGAAACGCTGCTAGTTGACAAAAACCTTTACTTTCAGTAAAATTACTTTACTATGACCTATAAGTTAAAGCTATCTTCCAAGAATCAGGTCACCATTCCTGTAGCATTGCTTGAAGATTTGCAAATTAAAAAGTCAAAAACCAAGGGTAAATCAACTAATCATCTTTTAGTTGTTAAGAATTTGAATGGTAATTACGAAATTGTTAATCCTTATGAAATGCTAAGCGATTTACAAGGTTCGCTGCAGGCACCAAAGAACTTACAAAACTTATTTGATGAAGAGCTAGAAAAGCAAATTGAAAAAGCCAAAGCAGCTCATATTAAAAGCAAATACCCTAGTTAATATGCATTTGATTGATACAAATTATCTAGTTAGATTGGCCACGGAAAAAGATACTAAACAGTCAAAAATTGTCTTTGATTTCCTAATTAAATGCAAAGAAAAACAAGAGAATGTAAAGGTAAGTTTGGTTTCAATTTTTGAGTTTTTGTGGGTGCTAGAAAAGTTTTACAGCTGGGGTGAAAGCGACGTTTTGAATTTTTTAGAGAATCTATATTTATCGACAATGATCGAGTTTGAAAATCAAGAGACATTACTTGCGGCAATTAGTAAATCAAGACAAAATACATTGGGGCTGGAAGATAATTACAATCTAGCCTTATCAAAGTTTGATAATAGAGACCTTCATACTTTTGATAAGAAGCTAAGCAACGTTTGGAATGAGTCGAATTCAAATTGAATAATTTTGACAAAAACAGCATATTTACATAAAATATAAACATGTCAACAAAGTTGTTTTCTACTCGTTTGGATAACGAACTAATTACTTCGGTTAAAGAGATTAGTTATAAGACTGGACAGCCTGTTCAGGAGGTTGTTTCTGAGCTTTTGCGAAAAGGTTTGGAATCTGATAAAGCAAATGATCCTTGGCTTTCATTCATAGGTGATCTTGATCTGGGGCAGGATTTTGAAAAGGCTTTGGCTTTTAAAAGGAAAAAAAGTAAAACCCATACTGCCAAACGAAAATCTCAAGTTATCAAAAATTTATGAGTAGGTATTTATTGGATACAAATATTTTGTCCTATTTTGTAAGTGGTAGGCATCCTGAGATTGTGGATTTGGTTCTGTCATTGCCAGTAGAGTCAAGATTTATCAATTGGGTTGTCCAGCAAGAATTGCTATATGGAGTGTATAGGAAAAACAGATTGGATCTCGAGATAAAGTACGAAAAGTTTTTCAAAGAAATGAAGGTAATTCACAGCAATGATCAGATTGTAAAAGTCTGCAGTAAATTAGAAGCTGACCTAGATGCAAAAGGGCAAGTAAAGGGTTTGGAAGATATTTGGATAGCTGCTAGTTGTGTGGCTGAAGATCTGATACTGGTCACTAAAAATAAAAAAGATTTTGAAGTATTTGAAGGGCTTCGAGTTTATGATTTGAGTTAATTTGTCAGGTACAAAAATGTAAAACCCAATTATTCTACAACCACATTTCTTATATCCCCAACTCTCATCCAAGCTGACATATTTCCATATCCTGTTTTATCTATTTTAAATGGTTTTTGAATTGCTTTGGGGTTTTGTAGGTGAATAAAAATGGCGTAGTTTTTGCCTTTGCAGTAGGTTTTAATCTCTTCAATAATATTTTCTGTTCCAAGTCCTAATTTATTATACTTTTCAATTAGCTGGTTAATCTTTTTTGGCGTTAAATTTTCAATCTGCTCGACTTTTACTACATCTGCTTTAGCTCTCACCAACCCTCCAGTTTCTTTAAAATAGACTATATCTCCAGTATTTATTCGGTCCCATGGAATAGTTTTATGGACTAACCAGCGGGATTCGATAGATTTTTGCCCTGATAAAATCGCTTCAACTACCTTCCATGACTTTGAGACTATTGCGACATGATCCATAATTATATATCAAAGTGATTAGAAATTTGAGAAGTGTCAATACTATTTCAAAACCTCTAAATGATAATCAGAGACAAATTTGTATTCTTTGTAGATTGACCAATTATTTCTGAGGATGCAAAAATCTATCTCTGGCCATTTTCCATGTAGCTCAATTATTTCTTCTTTTGTGAACCATTTATTGCCATCTCGAATATTAGTTTTATAATCCTTTTCCAAATCAACCTTGTATACAATAAGTGTATCATCAAATAAAAATTCACCTGTGGTGGTGGTCTGGATCTTCAGGTGGATGGAGTCAAATCCAAATTTATAATCATTATTTACTTGGCCAATTTCTCTTTCTAGCAATCTAACTTTTTCTGACTCTACCTTTTTTCCGTACTGACTTTTTCCACCTGGTAATTTCCAAAAGGCTTGGTTTTCAAAGGGTCTGCCCCTGAGTAAATATTTGTTGTCTTTTCTGATCACAAAAACCAAGCTGGTTGTTTTGTAGTTAATTTCTCTCAGGCTTTGGAGGTCAAACTCCCCAGAAATAAACAAACCACTTTTTGTCAGGTTATAGACCTTGTCATTTCTATCGATTAATCCGTTATCTATTAATGACTTTAGGTGAAATAAAACATTATCACTGGAGTCAAATCCTTGGGTTAACTGAGAGTATTTAAGTGAGGTATTATCAACTAAGCGGCTAAGCATTATTTTTTGGATAGTGTGCATAGAGTATCTGAGTACTCTAGTAAAACAAGTGAAAAAATGCAAATTTGAAATATAAACTTATAATATGAATTTACAAAAAAGTATCATGGCAAATCCTAATCTAAGCCTGAGAAGTCTTGTCTTTCTGATCAAAGAAGATCAAATGCTTTTAGGGTTGAAAAAGAAGGGTTTTGGTAAGGGTAAATGGATGGCAATCGGCGGAAAACCAGAACAGGGAGAAACAATTGAGCAGACTGCAAGAAGAGAATTTACAGAAGAGGTTGGGGCAAGCTTATCAACTTTGGAGGAACTTGCCAAGCTAAACTTTTATTTTCCAGATACTGTAGAGTTTGCAGGTTGGAATCAAAAAGTAGTTGTATATTTATCTGGGGATTTTGAAGGTGAGATTAAAGAATCAGAAGAGATGAAGCCGCAATGGTTTAATTTAAATAACCTTCCAATACAGCAAATGTGGCAAGATAATAGGTTGTGGCTGGATTATATTATAACTGGAAAAAAATTTGAAGGCTGGTTTTTGTTTGATGTAGGGCTAGAAGTGGTTGAGTGGAAAATTGATCTATAGCGATAACAAAGCAAAAATGTTAATCATATCACAACGTATTTTAAATATGAAAATTTACTTTTAGAAATCAATGACATTGAAAATAGGCTTGGATTACCATCAACAATTAATTACATTTTTATAGATAGTTATTAAGATTTATTAATTAAAAATTAGACAGAAAAATTTTGGTTATTATCATTTCTACCCTTGATATTTTGTATGCCACTAACTTATAAGGTACGTGACATTTAATCTAATCCTATCAATTAATAATTTTCATTAGTATGAACTCTTATCTATTGATCCGAAGTCTTCCAGTGAGACTTAGCTTTAATAAAGTCAATTATTTCTTCCCCATAGCTACCTCAAAATCCTCCATACTCAAAATATGATCTTTTGGGATTACTTTTTCAAAATCCTCTCTTCTACAATACCCCCAATCAACAGCGTATACTGGTATATTTTCGTAGATCCTAAGATTCATAATGTCTTCTACAGTGTCAGTTATAAATACTACGTTGTCTTCGTTTAATCCATGGGTCTCGATGACCATTTTGGCTCCTAATCCTTTATTACCTCTGATTTCAAACCTTCCGTAGACTGCAAAAAACTCGTCTAAGTTTTGTTTTGTTAGAATATATTTTACATATTGCTTGGACCCCATCGACATCAGATATTTAGGATTCTTATTGGCCCTGATGGCTTCAACCACTTTGGTGTAGAGTAGGGGGAGTTTGTAACCTTTGCTGTAACGGTAGAGAAAATAATAAAAAACACGCTCAAACTGTCTTCTAAATGGATACCACTGGCTTGGTTTTGGCTCACTACAGGATTTGGACAGAGCTTTTTCAATCCGTTCTTTGCTCATAAACCGAGACAAAAAATCCACATGCAACTGATGCGTATCTGCAACTACCCCATCAAAATCAAAAATTAGAGTTTTACCTAAAAAAATGTTTTGTAAGCACTCTTTATCTAAGGACATACATCAAACAAGTTACTACTAGCAGTGTTCCTCCAAAAAATCCATGCACAAAAATGGCCCCTGCTGATAGATCTTTAATTCTCTTTATCTCTATAGCGTGATCTTCGGTGACAAAATCACATAGAATCTCAATTGAAGTATTAAACAACTCAAAAATGATTAATAATAAAAAGTAGACAAGTCCTAAAGCATAGAGATTGTAATTAAAATCAAAAATAATTCCTAAAATAAAAAAGATTAAAATAAAGACAAGATATCTTTGCACATGCCTTTCTTTGCGGATGGCAAAAACCAGTCCATCTGCTCCAAAGCTACCAAATTTGGGTCCCCGTAATTTAAATTTCATACGTTGTTTATTATAATTAAAACCATGGTAGGAATATAGTTATTGGTCAAGACTTACAATAAATAAATTATTTCTGTAAATCAACTAATGGTGTTTTTAGTGACCAAATATAATAGAGGTTTTGATCGTCAATAATCCCACCATATTCATCAACTGTTTCTAAGTCAACTCCGCAAATTTCAAGACATTCTAAATATTGATAAAATTCCAATCTTAAGAATTAACTATTTTCATCAAACTCAGGACAGATTCTTGCTTGACTCATTTTCATGGGATCAATTGATGCCTCTAAACGCCTGCCCTAGTCTTGATTAAGAACAGTCACTATTCTTTGTACACCCTGTTTGTAAAGCTCTTTTATAGAATTTTTAAAAACTAGAGCAATACTTTCAAATTCTTCAGGTTTGTAAGACTTTGCTTCTAGAAAAGTAAGTTTAGCAACAGTTACTTCTTTACCTAAGTTAACCTCTTCAGAATAAATCTGAATCAAAGCTAAAACAGGGTTTTCTATTACATTTTTAACTTTTTTTGGATCTACAATTCCATCTAAACCAATGACAAAAGACCTAGTAGATTTTATTAATTCGCCGCTACCCTCAGCTGCTTCAATATTTTCAGTCATATCATATATGTTATTTTGTAACTTAAAGGCGGTCAACAGCTTTTTATGATTTATAGTTTTTAAGGAATCAAAAGTTTGCATTGCTAAAGCAACGGTTTTTAATTGAGTAAAGAACTAGTCATATTATTTTTGGATCCTATGTAGAAAGTAACAATAGCTTTAAAATGAACTTTTTTACTATATATAGTTACCCAAGAATTACTTTTTATTTGTAGTTAGCGCCTTAAACTAAGTAATGGAACTTAGAAAATTTTTAAAAAATGTGAACTGAATCTGCTACTACATGTATTTATGAACAGTAATTCATAATTGGTTATAACCTTTATTTCATTGACCCTTTCCAAAAGCCATGTAAAGATAATATTTGGTTTAATACTGTCTTATGTCTGAAATAAATTATAGAGGTTTAAATATTGCAAAAATTTGCACGCCAGAAGAGGCTCAAAAGGCAATGACATGGCTTGGATTTAGTTTGGGAACTGCTATAGTTTTAAGTGGTTTCAATCCACTAGGTTCGCTAGTAGCAGATAAAAGAGGGGAGTTTCCTGGGCAAAGAAGAGGTGGAGGGACTCATTGGGATATCGGTAGTGATGAATCTTTGACTTCAGATAAAAGAAGTGAGTGGCCAGATGGGAGGGATCCTGGATGTATTTGTGGTGGAGCCGCAGAAGATTTTGAATATAATACAGATGTGTCTATAGTAGCTACAAACTTATTAACCGGACAAGAAACCATAATTAGTAAGAAATCTAGAGATGAATTTCCAGGTAGAAGACAAGGTGGGGGAACTCATTGGAATGAAGTTGGTCATAATTTTGTGCAACCTGTTGACATGGCTTCAGCATTAGCTGATCTAAAAGCTCAATCTGAAAATCTTTCAAGTGTTTAATTAAATAACATTTTCAAGCTCATTAGTTACAAGGTTTAAATAATTTCTTACTTAACTAAAATTTTTATTGACTAAGTCTTTAGTTAGTGAAAGTATTAAAAAGTTTTGTAAATATCAACATTTGTCCTATGTTTGGAAAAGAATTCAGGTTTAGTTGGCCTATTGGAGGTTGTAGCATATTATTAACTTTAACTGCTTATATATATAAGTATGAGGTTCTACCAGAAGCAATTTTGAAAAACCCATCACCACAAAATGAAATTTTTATTGTTACAGATTCAAAGAATAATGACAGGCTAGATAGTCTGATTTTAGAGTGGCAGAAGAAAAACAGGGCCCAAGCAGTTAAGCTTAAAAAATGAAGACTGCAATATAGTAAAAAAAGATAAAATCATTATTGCTTTCTATAGACATATTCTAAAAACTATGTTTTTAACTGACTTGTTAATTTAGTTTTTTGTGAATAATATAATGTATGCTTCTAATGATTTACAACGGAGACGATTGATAATGATTTTGGCGAGTCTCTTAGTTTTCGTATCTGGATGTGGTAATAAACCTTCAATTTCAGAAACTCTAAAAGATCCAAGAGATGCTTTTCCAAAGACTGAAGTGAGTGGAGGAACACCCTTTTCAGATCCTTTAAAAAACCATGAGTGGGACTGCTTTAAAAATAACTCAGATAAATGCTAAATCGGCTATTTAAATTAAAATTACAACAAATATTTTCTGATCAGCTTATCAACTAATCTGGTTTCCTTAGCAGGTCCATAGGTACTAATGAGTAGTTTTTGGGGAGTAAATAGTTCAACAGCACAATCTCTAATGTCATTGATACTGACATTGTCTATTTTTTTGAGTAGATCTTCTAATTCGTAGTTGAGGGTAGATCCAAGTAGGGTTTCTACTTTCCAGAGCATGGAAGCTTGGCTGTCTTCATGATCTAATATTAGCCTTCCTTTGACGTATTCTTTAGCTTTAGATAGCTCTGTCATAGGAATTGTAGTCTTTTTTAAACCTTCTAAGACACTGAGAATGCTTTCTAGACCGAATGAAAATTGAGTGTTTTCAATCTCTCCAAAGATTTGCATGTAACCTGTGGTTCGAAATTTTGTGATATCAGAGCGGATACTATTAAATAACATTTCATCTTCAACAGATTTGGTCCATAACCTTGATGAAAGTCCTTGGCCTAGGATGGCGTTTAAAACGTGATGGCGAGATTGTCGAGTCAGGTATTGATCCAAAATACTGGTATAATCGGGCTCTTTGTCTTTTTTGTCAGCTTCTAAAGATAATAATTCAAGTGGTTTGAGGCCTTCATCAAGCAGGAAATTGACGTACAAATAGGTTTGCGCTATTCCACGCTGGCGATAAACGGTGCGAGGCAGGTTTCCCACATCTTCAAATTGGAAAGGGATAGGTTCGATAAAGTTCTTGCTTTTTGGATTCCAAATACACCATTCTTGCTCTACTGTCTCCATCAAAGGTTTGTTATCAAAATTCCCGCTCAAAACTAAATAACATTTATCAGGGCGAAGTTGGTGTGATAAGTATTCTAAAATATCACCTTGGCTGATACTGCTAACAGAATCTAGTGAACCCTCTACAGGCAAACCAAGACTAGAGTGAAGGTAAAGATTAGCAAGGGCTATTTCATCGGCTTCATTGTCAACATTTTGGCTATTTTCTTTGAGGTTATTGATGATAGTTTTCTTTTCTCTTTCTATATCACGGGATTCGAAGTAGGAGTGCTGTATGATCTCTGCTAAAAATGAAACTGCTAGAGATTGATGATACTGTGGAACAGTAATACTTAGCCCTGTCATTTCTTTAGCAGTAAAACTATTAAAATTTCCACCCATAGCTTCTAAAGCATAGTTTAATTTTTGCTTGGTGGTATGTTTATCAGTCCCGCTCCAGAATAATTTTTCGATCAAGTGGGTAATACCAAGAGGGAAGTAACCTTCTTCAATGGTGCTTCCACCTGGGATAATAAAGCTAATAGAAAAAGTTTGGGAGTTGGTTTTAGGTAGTCTTAGAACTGTTAGACCATTCTTGAGCTCCAAAGGTTTTAACATCATAATATATATTGCTAATACAAACCAACAAATCCGACTAAGTCAAACTGTGAGCCTGTTGGAAATCTCCTTACCGACTGAAATCACCGTTATCATGGCTATAACGAATACTGAATCTTTCACCTATACTCATCTTCGGGCCCTGAGAGTCATCATGAGCAAAGCCCAAGATTGCACCAGTATTCATAGCCTTCAAGATATCAGCATTCCTTTCGCTCATAATACTGATAATTTCCGTACGGCAAAAGATTCTCCCAGTTTCTAAACTTTTTTGAGCTCTGCTTCATCAATGAATCTACTAAGGAAAAAACGAATCACCAAGTACACTATCAGCATCAAAATCAAAAAATTTATAACCTCTAAGATGAAAGCTCCGAAACGAATACCATAAAAAGCCAGGCTTGAAAAACTACCATTACCTGGGATCGAATTGAAAATTGGTTGAGTAATAAGTGTTAGTAAAGGGTTGACGATATTGGCTACTAAATTATCAACAAGAGATTTTACAGCTTGTCCTACTACTACACCAAGGGCTAGACCGACAACTCCGTATTTTTTAATAAACTGAACGAAGTCTGAAAACATACTAGCTTTTGCTTCAGCTTCTAGGATTTCCACATCTTTATCTTGTTTTTGCGAATTTTTTTCCATATCGTACTTATTTTAATACTCTTAATGGTATCATGACAATTACTATTTTGTCAAAAAATTAGTATCTGAAAAACTGATTTACTTGACCTTTATTGCGATCTTCAAACTGGATTCTAGTAGACTCTACCTCACTTGTCAGTGGTGAAAATGTATAATCATCATGTGTACTAATTGCAACTTCACTAAGTGGCCAAAACCTCATTGAAACAATTCCAAAAACTGAATAGGCAGGGAAGCTTCCACGAACTCTTGAATCTGTACTGTTGCTGCGATTATCACCTAATACAAAATACTCTCCTTCAGGTATAGGTGTGCGAGGCAGATAACCTTCTCGATCTTCTGAGGCCTTAACATTATCTGGAATATATGGCTCATCAAGGACAGCACCATTGGGGTTTTGGGAGTTATAAATAATTACTTTACTACCCAGTATCTCAATTTCTTCTCCAGGAAGTCCAATTATCCTCTTCAAGAAAAAAGTAGCATAATATCTAGTGAAATAATTAGCATTGACTGAGACAGTCTCGTCTTCATACACAGCTACTACATTGCCACGCTGGTAAGTATTATTGATCTGATCAACTAGGAGAAGTTCACCATTTTGATAATTAGGGCTCATGCTATCACCAACTACGGTTACTTGTTGAAAAACTATCAATTTGAGAGCTAAAATAATAATAATAAAACTCCAAAAGAGTAAACTCCAAAAATTAAACTTTTGGTAACTTTCAATGTTTTGACTAGCTGTCTCTTGGTTCGTTTGGCTCATAAGGATATGTATATACTCTAATCAATTAAGGCTTAGATGTCAATGGATTGCAAACAAGTTGTTTTGTAGTTTAAATCAATTTATGAGCTTAGATTTATATTCATCCAAAGTGCCTGAGGTTAAGATTGAACCAGAGTGGAAGGCTACCCTGAATGATTATTTTGGGACAAGCAATTTTATCGAGTTAACTGATTTTATCCGAAATGAGTACCTGACTAAAACGGTCTATCCAGAACCCAAAAATATATTTAAAGCTTTTTATCTGACTCCATTTTCTAATGTCAAAGTTGTGATTCTAGGACAAGACCCTTACCATGGGGTAGGGCAAGCTCAAGGACTGTCTTTTTCAGTTCCTGACGGAGTCAGGGTGCCGCCGTCACTACAAAATATTTATAAGGAAATCGAAAGTGAATTTGGAATCAAAAAAGATTTTAAAAATGGAAACCTAGAGCCATGGGCCGGTCAAGGAGTGTTTTTATTAAATGCTATTTTGACAGTAGTTGCGGCTACTCCAGCTTCGCATCAGAAAAAAGGCTGGGAAGAGTTTACAGATCAGGTAATAATTAAATTATCCCAGCAAAGAGAGGGTCTTGTATTTATGCTATGGGGTAGCTTTGCCCAATCAAAAGGATGTCTTATCAACTCTCAAAAACATCTTATTTTGCAATCTCCACACCCCTCTCCATTTTCAGCTCACAAAGGTTTTTTTGGAAACAAACATTTCCAGCTTTGTAATCAGTACTTGGAAAGTAAAGGGATAGAGGGAATAAAGTGGTAATAATTCCACCCCCCCGCAAACTCGATGCCCCCATCGACATTCCCAAACCATCGAACCATTTCTCCAACAAAACAAAACACCGTAAATTAATACGGTGAGAGGTAAGAACAAAGGAAAAGGAAATGAAACCGTAAAGATTCCTCCCCAACAAAAACAAAAGACCCTGAAATAAATTCAGGGTGACAATTGTTTAATTTGAATCAATTAGATAATACTACACAGGCACAGCACTAATAGTAACAAGTCCAATAGCTCCATACTTTAAGAAGTAACTAGGATTAGCTTGATAGTACTTACCATCAATAGTTTTAATCTTTACTTCAAAGTCCCATTTAGGATCTACTTGAGCTTGTTTAGTAAGAAGCCCTGAACAAAGAGAATTAGTACTTGCAGTTGCTTCTTTAATATTAGTATAACTATTATTACTTCCATATACTCTAGTAGAGATAGTACAACTT
>JBBSJV010000016.1:0-19822 GCA_038256935.1 Patescibacteria group bacterium | reverse complement strand
TATCATGTAGTATTATTGACTACTTAGTATTAATATAAAAATAGCAGTATATGAAATATCTAGTGTTGTCTTTATTACTAGTTGTTATAGTTACTCTAATACCAGGAGCAATTACTGTTAGTGCCTCAACTAATAAAGGGAGTCTATTTGTTTCAGAGATCAATTTTCGAGGTAGTATTGAACCTGAGTATAAATGTGTAAATCCATCAAAAATAAGTGAATATGAAACAAGTGTAAATTTTTGTTGGAAAGATGAGTGGATTGAAATATTTAATTCAACCCAAACAAGTGTAAACCTAAATGGTTGGCAATTAAAGTTTCGAAATAACGAAGTTGTAAATTTGCAAGGAAGTATCTCATCAGGCGGTTATTTTACTTTAGGTCATACTCACCTAAACGAAAGCTTCGAATCTGTCATATCAAATTTTAATCAAAGCTCTAATAAGCTGATACATCTTTCAAGTGATACGGCTGATAATATTTTCTTTCAATTGATTAACCCAGAAGGTGATGTTGTAGATAGTCTGAGTAGTAGCCATGCTCAGATTGAAGGAGGTGTAAAGCAGGTAGGAAAGAGCTGGGGTAGATGCGATAGTGGTAGCTGGAGAATACAGACAAAGGCTATAGATCAGTACAATTTTGGCTCTCCAAATACTGGTAACTGTGAAGTAGTAATTCCTCAAGAAATCAGTGCACCAGCTAAAGTATCAGAGGTAGCAGCATCTCCAGCTATAAACACCGTACCTGCCACGCAACCAGTTGTACAAGTAAAATCAGTTGAGATCCCAGTTCCAGAAAAAGTAAATCAGCAAGTACCCAAAAAAACTATAAATACTGTACCCGCGGTTTCTGTTCCTGCTAAAGTTCAAGAACATGAGACTAAGATAAAGACTGAAGTTACACCAGAAATATACTCAGAAAAAGCATTATCCACCAAAGCTATATCAATTCAAAAAATAAAACCGAGCCCCCATGTACATTTTGCTGATTTAGTAAATTTAGAAAGTTCTAACTTGAGTAAAGCTTTGACACTAGAATTTATAAACACATCTAGCAAATTTTCATTTATCAAAATAAACAACCTGAGTCTTGAGAATATTATTAATAATTACCAATTTTTTAGTAAAAACCTACTTAATAATGATATAAAATTTAATTCTTTTCTTTTTATAGCCAATTTGGTTTTGACATTTTTGATTTCTGAGTTCATGAATAGGTGTAGAAGTAATAAACTTTTTTACCTATTACAAAACTCATATGTTACAAAATCTTAAAAACGCTGGAAATTTGATGCAAAACGCAGGAAAAATCAAGCAACAGCAAGCCAAACTACAAAAAATTTTACAGGAAATCAGAGTCTCAGGTGTCAGTAAAAACGGAAAAGTAACCGTTGTTATTACTGGTGAGCAAAAAATCATAAACATCCTTATTGATCCAGCTTTGATCAAATTCGTCTATCAAAATTTCCTTACAGGGCATGAAGCAGATGCTGATAAACAAGCAGAGCAAGATGCAAGAGGGCAAAGCTTTTTGGCAACTCCTATCATGGAAGCTCTTGATGATGCAATTTCTAAAGTGCAAACTGAGGTGGTCAAGAAAATCCAAGAAACTGGAAGTATCGGTGATCTGATGTCAATGCTTCAAGCTGCAGGTGGAGGACAATAGGTAATTGACAATTGCTAGCAATTTAGCAAGGTTTAGGTTACTGCAAGTAAGCAGAGTTTAAAATTATTATGGTGGTCGTAGCTCAGTCTGGTAGAGTCCTGGGTTGTGGTTCCAGTTGTCGCGGGTTCGAATCCCGTCGATCACCCCATTTTCTACGTAGTTGACAGTAACCAAAGCTTTGCTTTAAATTATGAGAATTCTTGGGCCCTTAGCTCATTTGGCTAGAGCGCTTCCTTTGCACGGAAGAGGCGACCAGTTCGAATCTGGTAGGGTCCACCAATTTAAAAACAAAAATAAGTCATTTAAAATCACAATTTGATAGCAAATGATCCAATTCAAAATCATTTCATTTTTATTTAAAGCCGCATTTATCATTGTGGTTTTTTTAATTTTAGGACTACTTGCTTGGCATTTTTTCCCTAACTTTTTAAATATTAATCGGTACTTACCAGCTGAAAGATCAAGTCTGGAAAGTATCACAGACGAGCAAAGACAGGGCCTTGAAACAGGCAACAGCCTAGAAGGGTTAAGCAGATCTGAAATAGAATCAGAGTTTAGAGACCAAAATACAGAGCTTAAAAAGAAAGAGTTTTTAGAGAATTTAGCTGGAGAGAAGATTATCTGGGTTACTACTTTTAGAAATGCTAAGGTTTTTAATGCTGATGGTTTCGATTACGAGATTACTACTAGAGACGGGCTGCTAATCTCATATTTTTATACAAACAATCAAGATCATACTAGATTTGACCCTGAAGACAAGGTTTTGATTGAAGGTAGGATAATCTCGGTAACAGAACTATTTTTTACTTTCACAGTCAAAGCCAAGGTTATTGATATTCAGATATTGTGAGTTTATATAAAATTCAATATGATTACTTATACTAACAATTTGAACTTACTCCATGAGTCGAATATGAAAGGATTTTTTGTGGGGTGGCCAAAGTCTCCAAATCAAGCAACTTTTAAAAAACTCTTGTTGAATTCAGATAAGGTAATCTTAGCCTTAGAAGGCAATAAATTAATCGGATTTATCACAGCCATTACTGATCATACACTGATAGATTTGGTCTGTGATCAAGCTTTAACTCCATTTTATCAACGACTTGGTTTTTCTGCTTCAAATGCTATGGTAATAAGAAAATATAACAATCAAGATGGAATTTCTTAAGACTCCCTACAAAGCTGATCACAAATTGCATCTATAGTTGCTTCATTATTCCTTACTAATTCCTCTCCTAGTAATATCAAATCTCGAATATTTTTGGGACTTGCATCGTCCATACGCTGATTCACTTTATCTAGCTTTATTTGCAATCTATCGTATCTACTTAGTTTCATCCCCTTCATCAAAGTTTTGAGTTGATAATCCACGCTATCATCTATTCCATCAAAGACAATATCCAGTATTGGCTGAGCCCATTGAGCAAGTCCCCATGTTTCAGCCTGTTCGTGAGCAATTCTGGTGGTTCTAGTACCTGTGCCAAGAGAAACTAGGTGAAATTCAGTTGCTTCAGGATACATTTGCTGGGCTTCTACAAAAGCACACATTGCTGGGTTGTTAGCATATGTTCCACCATCGACAAATGAGAAATAGTCATTTTTATCAGCAGGATTTAGAATTTTAGCTGGAGGGAAATAAGTAGGTGCAGCGGAAGTGCTTCGTCCCACGTCTTTAAGTAGAAAATCATCAGTAGGGTTGACTTTGGCTTTGGTAGTTTTAAAAAACCATGAGACACGTCTTTCAATTTCGTAAGCTGGGATCAAAACATCTGTTATGGTGTCACTTAATTTTTGCTCACCAAAGTAGTCATCTAAAACTTTCTCAATAGGGTTATTAGAATACTTGGGGTCTAGCCAATTAAAGCCAGTTCCAATCTTTCTCCACCAGTTGCTTGCAAAAATATCTGTTCCAAACTGGTTATATAGATTTAACAAATCACCAGCGCTATATTTTGACTGTTCACCATTTTTAATATTTAAACCTAAAGCAATAATCCCTCCAGTAGAGGTCCCTGCGATTAGATCGAAAAGCTGTGAGATTGGCTTTTGACTTTTTTCCTCCACAGCCTTTAACACAGTGGCAGGGATAATACCTCGAATTCCGCCACCATCGATTGATAATATTTTGATTTTTTTAGTCATAATTTGCTTTGTTTTTTTATTCAATCCAGATTTCCAAAACCATAGCATCTTGTAAAGTATACTACTTTATTGACTAGATAGCAAAAACCTTAGAAGTTGAATGGAATCAATTTAACAAACAACATGGCTAATCTTGTTTCTCAAAATTACACTAGACTTAATCAATCAAAATATAAATGGCTAATTTTAACTCCCGTAATATTTGTAATTGTGTGGCTACTACTTTCTCTAATTTTATTAAACCAATCCACAGGATTAATATTTAATCAAAGCGTAAGTTACAATGAAATTAGACCAGCAAATTACCAGCAAGAATTTACAAGAAACCAAGCTGGTGAAAACCTTGATCTTTGGTTTTATGACAATCCAAACAGTAATGAAGTGATTTTGTATTTGCATGGCAATGCTGGAAGATTACCCCATTTCTTTGAGTCCATTGGACAAAATCATGATGTACTGGCTCCAACGTATCCAGGCTTTGGTCTTTCTGAAGGTAGTCCCACCACTCAGAACGTGTATGAAACTAGCCAACTGGCTTTTCAATATCTAGTTGATAATGGCTACTCTCCTGAAAATATTATTATATTTGGTCACTCTCTTGGAGGGTCAGCTGCCGTGTATTTAGCAAGTAAGCAACCTGAATCTCAAAAGTTAATCCTAGTAAACGCCTTTGATAGCATGCAAAGCTTGTGCTTTAACAGTTATTCAATCTTTTGCGTGTTTGCAGGTAGGCTGTTTAATACAGCAGAATATGCTAGAAAAGTAACTATTCCAGTTAGACAGTTTCACTACGATAATGATGATACAGTACCGTTTAAAAACGGCGAAAAATTATACACATATTTTAACTCCACTGATGATAAAAAATTTACAACCTTAACTGAATCCACTCATAGTTATTTTGATTTAAAAACAGTATTAGAGGATTAGATATTTTTCTTAGACTAATATACAAAACCATTTGCAATCAGAATTTTCCACCTTTTATGTCTGTGATGATAAAAAATCTGAGCAAAAAGCCAATAAAATATTGTAAATGGACCCGCTTCGATTTCTATAGTGTCGGTATACAGGCATTTTTCATCTGGTAGACTCTTAAAACTTAATAAGTGGTCCCATTTTTTCAATCCTATCTCTCCGTTTTCTCTGGATTGGATTTGATAATTCTTGGGATTAATACTTTGTAAGTATATCGATCTTTTGCCGATTGGAATAAAGCCTAATAAATAACTATCTCCAATATAAGTATGATCTTCCAGCCATATGGTAGATGTTGTATCAAATGATAGTCGAAACTCTGCTAGAGGATATATCACATAATATAATAACTTCACAGTAGTCACATGATTCCAGGCTTCATCTGTAGAACAGTCAAAGATTGACTCAACGTGCACTTTCATAGGTTGTGTTCGAATATATTTTATTTGGACTTGCAAAGCTTGTCAATCTTCAATCACCCAATCAAAAGCAAAAAGCATCCAAAAAACTTTTGGCTTAGGTAAACATATATGCTATGCAATAGAAAAGAAAATAGTGACTATATTTAGAATGAGTGATTCTCAGGTTATAAAAAATAATACATTATTAAACAAATTTCCCCAGACTTATTATAATTATAAATAGCATTTTACAATCAACTCAACAACCACTTTTACTTCTTAGCATAGTTGCAATCTCTGCTATCTTTACTAAGCTTGCAGACTTGTTAGATGAAGACGGACTTTATTTGTTCAAAGGCACAGATATTCTATCTGGGATAGTCTGGGGTTCTTTGCGGGCTTTGGCTATGATACTTAACCCGCTGCTTGCCTCGCTGTTTTTGGCAGTCAATCTTCAATGGATGCTCAGGATAAGCTGGATTATTTTAATCACGCACTTGCTGTTTGTATTGGGTTTATTAGCTATTTAATATTGGGTGATATTTCCCAATTCGACTGGGTTTTATTTTCTCTATTACTTGTTAACTTTACCACTTTTGGAGTTTTGCGCTCAAACCGTATTTTACCAAAGTCTTGGTTTACTGATTATACCGCCCATGCAATTATCCTACTTGGGATTTTATCAATAATTGATGGAAATATACTATCGTGCTTCTTGCGTGGGTTGTGGATATTGCCTTTTATCAATTAACTAAGAGGATCGGTAATCAATATCTCTTGCGTTATAATTACAAGGAAATCCTCATCTCTCTTTATGATTTAAATAAAGTCATTACTCAGCCAAATTTTAGATTAGAGCAGTTACAGATCGGCCCACTTGCACCAAAAAATATAAATAATATTCGTATATATAAAAGATTAAGTGCTGTTCAAGACTATTATCACACTATTCATCAAACTTTAAAACCTAAGGATGAAGTACTTGTAGTTGGGGCCCAATCAGGAAATATCAACAATAAACGTGCCAAAAACTTCTTTGAAGCATACTCAGGTGAAAGGAAAAACCTCGGTATATTTACTAAGATCCTGTTCAACCAATGTCTTCCCCAAAATGACTTTGATTATTACACTCACTCTAGGCTAGTGGAGGGCCGCTACTTACCAGAAGGTTTAGAGTTGCCTATTAGTTTTGATATTTATAACGATTCAATTAGTTTTTTGGACTGGAGAGGGGGTGAACCAGTGGTAGTAGAATTTAGAGATAAATAGTGCGTAACCTTGTTTAGGCATTTCTTTGCTGAGTTGTTTAAGAGCACTCTAGTTTTAGAGTTGGGTAAGAGACAAATACTTGCAACTTCATTTAGTTAACCTTTGATGGTTTCCCCAACTGAAAGCATTGTATCCATATAGAGATATTAGTAATAAATCTGAGAGGATGTAATTTTTACTATTATATCTTGTAACCCTGTGGACAAATAAACCAAGTATCGAATTAAAGAAAATTGAGTATTAATCGTTATAAAGAAATTTATATCTAAATATGTAAACTCTACTTTACAAAATCATATGAATATGTAAAACTAAGTTTACAAAATTATAGCTATGCATATTCCTCGCCAAATTCAGCCAATAATTGAACAGCACCTGTTTAAGGGTAAAGTTATTCGAGTCTATGGCCTGAGGCGGACGGGTAAAACAACGCTAGCTAAAGCAATACTTGAGAAATATGGGAAGCAGGAAGGTTATTTTAACTGTGAAATTATTAGACATAAGGTGGTATTTGAAAGTCTGGACCCTGATCTTATCAAGATCTATTTTGGTGATCAAAAGCTGGTTGTTTTGGATGAAGCTCAAAATATTAGCCAGATTGGTTTGATGCTTAAACTTATGGTAGATACTTATCCCCAAATTCAGATTATCGCTACTGGCTCAAGTAGTTTTGATCTTGCCAATCAAACAGGCGAGCCCCTTGTCGGTAGAGCCTATACTTACACTCTTTATCCAATATCACTTGCCGAGCTTAATAATCACTTTGCCGGTCACCGGCTATCTTCACTGCAATCAGATCTTCTACGCTTTGGATCAATGCCAAATGTTTTTGAGACTAATAATGAGCTAGAGAAACAACAATTTTTGGACACAGTAACGAGTAATTATTTATACAAAGATATTTTGGAATATGAAAATGTCAAAAGCTCTAGCTTGCTTATAAAGCTTCTTAAAGCTCTTGCATTGCAGGTTGGAAGCGAGGTAAGTATGAGAGAACTTTCTCAGCTCCTTGCAATAAGCCCACAAACGGTGGAAAAATATATTAATCTACTTGCCCAATGTTTTGTAATTTTTCAGCTACCAAGTCTGAGTCGCAATCTTCGCAACGAACTCAAAAGAAGTACCAAGATTTATTTTTGGGATGTGGGGGTAAGAAACTCACTTTTACAAAACTTTCTACCGTTGGATCAACGTGCTGATGTGGGAAGTCTTTGGGAAAATTACTGCATTGTAGAGAGAATTAAGCTAAGTTCTGAAAACGGATACTTAACTAAAAATTCCTATTTTTGGCGTACTACAGCACAACAAGAAATTGATTTTATAGAAGAGGGCGGGGGTGTTCTAACAGCCTTTGAATTTAAATGGAATCCCAAAAAACAAGCTAAACTACCGCAAACCTTTCAAAAGGCTTATCCCAATACAAGCTTCAAATTAATAAACCAGAATAATTGGTTGGATTTGCTATTGAGGTAAGTTGTCCTGGCTTTGTAGCCTGCCATGCCATGGTCATTTATGGTTTAAATTTAAAAAGGGAAGCTAAAAGCTTACCCCTACAAGTTGCATACAAATTATAAAGTTAATTAAGAAATGAGACTGGTTCTAAAACAGTAGCTTGGCTCTTTCTTTGATTTCCTTTTCTATCTCATCTTTCGGGCGTCCGTATTTTTGTTTGGTGTTTTCAATGATTCTATTTCTAAGTTCTGGGTTGGCTCCTCTTGGAGGGACAGGAGGCGTTAGATTAAATGGGGTAGTTTTTTGACCGTCTACAAGTAAGATAGTATTAAAAGTAAACCTTTCAGGGTTCATTAGATCTTGAGAGTTTAAATAGGGCGCAAAGGCTTGTTCCAAAAATTTTGCATCATCAGGCCCGCAACGAGAGATAAACAAGCTACCACAGTTGGCCATAATAGAGTCTTTAATCCTTTCATCTCCTTGCTGGACTACTTGTTTTACAAACTGGTGAGCTAGATTAAACCCTACTTTATATTTACGGATTTCTTCCAAGGCCTTGGGGATGGCGTCAAATAAGAAATTCTGCATCTCATCGATATAGATGAAAAACGGGGTTCTCTCATCTGCCATGATTTCTTCAGTTGTCCCATCCATGTTGTATTTTAATCTATCATTTCTTCCCATTCCAGCCAAGAGCAAATTACCAATAACAACCATACCCACAAGATAAGCTGAGGTTTCCCCAATCAAACCTTTTTCAAGCTTCATCAAGATAATTTTCTTGTTATCCATAGCTTCTCTAAAGTTGATGGCTGATTTTTGTTGTCCTACCATGGGGCGGATAAAATCGTTGGTGACAAAGGGAGCAAGCTTGGAAGTAATATAAGGAACCATGTTTTCAAGGGAGGCTTCACCACCAGCTTTGAGAGCTTCTTTCTCCCAAAATTGCACGACATCAGGCTCATCACACATGGCTAATTTGAAACTGCGAAAATCATCATCGACTAAGACTTTTCCAATTTCCATTAGAGTTGAACCACTTTCAGGGTGACTCATGACTAGCCTCATAGAGTTTTTCATGTAGTTTTCAAACATCGGACCACCTGTCTTTTTGAGATCGTAGAGCTTGTCCCAAATACTAAATAGTGTATCGATAACCAAAGTTTTCTGAGTTGGTTTCAATGGGTCAAATTCTAGCATGTTTAGTCCCAAAGGCCTATCTGTAATGGCTGGAGAAAAGACAATCACATCATCAATACGATGCTCAGGCATATGTAGCAAAATTTCATCTACAGTTTCTCCGTGAGGATCTACAACACAAAGACCGTGACCGTTTTCAATATCTTGTAAGATAATATTGGTCATCAACACTGACTTTCCAGATCCAGTACCTCCTAGGTAATAAGCATGTCTAAACCTATCTTCACGTTGCATGTATATCTCTTTAGTTTGCCCTCTGGCGTTAGCAGTCCCGACAAAGACATTATCACCACCAGGCCCTGGGATATTCAGCGGAATTGGGGGTTTACGAGCAGCTAACCATTTGATATTGGGAGTATTAACCAAGTAATTTGGTACATGCCAGAGTGAGTTGGCTTCTTCTGTGTTGATAATATCATCGCTACCTTCAATGGCGTCACTGTCTTTATAGCTAGGAGCACGAAGTAAAAAATTTACAATAGCCTCGTCGCTATCGACTTTATCTTTTTTAAACCAGTTAAATGGTTTGATATCATATATTTGAAAAGCAGGAGCAATGTTATCGATAATTTGTTTGGCCCTAGCTTCATTTACAGCTGAGGCTACGATGCGAAGGGTCATTCTAAACCCACTATGGCTGGCTTTTTCCTCTAGTTTTTTGAGTAATTCTTGCTGTTGGGGAGTTAGTTGGATCTGATCAAATTTACCTGATAAATCCATCTTGGTTCTGTCTTTTTTGTCTTGATCAAAGGGGCTCTTTTCTTCTTTTTCACTGCTGTTAAAAAATGATCCCATGAATTCAAACAACCCCTTACCAACCCACTCAATGACTGCAAAAACATTTTCACTACCTGACTTTTTCTTGGGAAACAAGATGTCTTTAGGGTTTTGACCTTGTTGGATTTTAAGTGCCATTTCTCTAGGCTCATCTTGCCAATCATCCTCTATTGGAGTCAATACCATTTGAATAGCAGCAGATTCATTACCACCAAGATTTCCCATGGCGTTAGTTAGATAGGTAAGAGGGTCACCATCGATTTGCTGATAAGTTTTAAAAGGTAGTTCGTAGCGTTTGGATAATTTTAGCTCGATTGCCTGAGCGACTGTATTTTTTTTGAAAAAGTTTAATTTTTTGAGTCTAACAATATTAGCTTTGGGATAGATGGCTACGATTTGTCTTTCAATGACAGGGGCATGTTCTTGATCACAAACAATCCAAAACCTGACCTCTTGATCTATAGAGACGATTTCGAAACTGAATCTTTCACCTCCATAGTTCCAAATACCAGTTTTTGTAGCATATTCTGAAAGTAGTCCAAAGAGTTGCTCACCAGTACCAATCATTTCTTTATCTGTCTGATTACTTGCTCCCTTATCTTTTTGAGCCTGCTCTGGAGTTTCTTTTGGTACAGCTACTTCTATAAAGACGGAATTATCCCAATCCTTTTTCTTTTTGGCGTTATAAAGCTTTTTGCGCCACTTACTGTAAGCAACTTTAAAACCAATAAATAAAACCAAGATAAATATTAAAAGACTAACCAAAACAAAGACAAGCCCATTTATACCATTAGAGCTTGTGGTTTGAGGTGTAGTAGATGGCGCCCGGTTTTGAGCGGGGATACTAGCGCTACTTTGTTGGTTTTGACCTGGATTGAGATCTTCTCTCATAACCTTATTTTAGCTTTAAATTCAGACACTGTCAAAGAAATTATTAAGGGGTAAAAAATAACAATTATATTAATCAATTATTACTAATCCGCAATTCTAGACCCACCTGGTCTACCTGATCCGCTTGGTAAAATGGTGTTTTGTTTCGGGGCTGGGGTGCTTCCAAAGGCGTTACTAAATAAATCAATGTAGCCAAGAGCTACAAATACTCCAAATAGACACATAATTATTCCAAAGATTTGATAAGCGTTGGTGCCAGTTCCAGGGCCGTATTTTTTCTCCACCCAACCCAAAAACAAAATGTGATGATTGATATGGAAGGCGTCTTTAACCATCCAGACTCCAATCGCGATTGCAATTAAACCTAAAATAATATTTGGAAGTGAGAAGCTCATATGTAATGGTTTTAGTATACAAGATATTTTGAGTTTATTCAAGCAGTATAATTGCTTGACAATGCCTAAAGCCTAGATAAAACTAGATTGAAGAAAATAATATGGAAAATCTATTACAGTTTGCTAGCCAAGTCCCACAATTTTTTATTTCAATCTTTTGGTTTTTATTAATTTTAGTACCAATAATAGGTATCCATGAGTTTGGACACTTACTTATCTCCAGAGCCTTTGGAGTCAAAATCCCAGAGTACGCTATCGGGATGCCACTTGTAAAACGCACCTTTTATAAACGCTGGAAAGGAATTATCTGGTCTTTTTATTGGCCTGTCTTAGGAGGTTTTGTCCGTATTTATGGAGATAATGACGCCATCGATGAAGCACATGATATTGCCAAGACTGACCCCGTTGCAGCTAGAGAGCAATACAAAGAATCCAGATTTCAAGAGATTGTAGCAAACAGGGAACTGCAATTTTTCTTAGAAGATAATAGTCTTATTTACGATCAAAAATGGATGGATTTTGAAAATTCTAAATACGCTAAAGGGCAAGCTGATGCCAGTGCTGATTCAGTCAACGAAAAACTATATGAGCAGTTAATTACCCTTATAGACTGGGAGTATGACCAACAAATCAAAGCCACGAATACCTTCTTTAGTAAAAACTGGCTACAAAAAACTTTTATCATATTTGGTGGAATTATATTTAATTTGATTACAGCTGTGGTAGTTTTTTGGGGAATCTTTACCTTTGCAGCTATGCCATTGGAGCCGATCTCTTTGGTTGAAATTGAAACCCTTCGAGATCGAGTAGAAATTGTAAACCAAGGTGATAATTTGCTAGCTGGTGTGGTTACAGACTCATTTGCAAGCCAGATTGGTATGGAAACAGGTGATAGATTGGTTAGTTTTGCAGGTGTTTCAGCTACTGAAATAAATACTCAAACGGATTTTACCGACTTAGTCAGAGCTAATCAAGATGAAGAAATAGAAGTCACATATCTCAAATCTAGCGATAACACTGAAGTGACAGAAAGAGTCACCGTAACTGAAGGAGAAGATGGTAGACTGCTTTTTGGGGTATCTTTATTTAGAGAAATTGAATACAAAGCCAAGGGTCCAGTTTCTGCTGTTAATTTAGCACTAGAAAATACTTATAAATACTTAGATCTGAACTTTAGAGTATTAGGCAGGCTTGCCTTAGCTCCATTTCCAAATCAAGATAGAACAGTGTTGCAAGCAGTTTCTGGCCCAATAGGCATCAGTGCCGTCAGTGGACAAGTCTTTGATCTACAAGGCCCAATTGGTATCTTACGTTTAGTGGCTTTGATATCAGTTGGTCTTGCCGTCTTCAATATGTTACCAATTCCAGCCCTTGATGGTGGAAGATGGGTAATTATAACAATTAACTCCATCCGTGGAAAACGCAATAGAAAACTAGAAGCTACTTTAATTGGCGTGACTTTTATTGCAATGTTAGTACTAGCTGCAGTTATTGCTGTTAAAGATATTCAAACTTGGATAACAGGAGGATTCAACATCATTAACTAACAAATAAACTATGATCTCATTACAACATTTACTTGCAAACCCAGGCTTGTATGAAAAAGAATTAGAAAAAAGATTTAAAGATGTTTCAGCGGTTTCACAAATCAGTAATTATTATGCTGATTGGAAAGTCAAGCAAACTGATCTTGATGATTTAAGAGCTGAAAAAAATGAATTTAACAAGCAAGTCATCAGTCTTCAAGGCGGCGAAAAACAAGCAGCTATTGCTAAAATGAAAGGGGTATCTGAAAACATCAAAAATTTAGAAGGAGAAACTAAAGAGCTGAAAAAGTCTATCGATGAGTTAATAGCAAAAGTTCCAAATCTAACTTCAGATAAAACACCAATTGGTAAAGACGATGAGGAAAATCCAGTGATAATTGAATGGCTCGAAAAACCTAAATTTGATTTTACACCAAAACCATATTGGGAACTACCAGTTTATAACAAATACGTAGATCAGGCAGCTGGAGCTAAAGCCATGGGTAGTAGAGGGTTTTATATGCGAGGAGAGATGGCTAGGTTCAGAAAGGTGCTTTTTGACTGGGCTGAAGATTATTACCTTAGACAAGGTTTTGAGATGATGTACGTGCCACTGATGTTGAATGAAAAAACGATGACAGATATTGGTAATTTACCAGATTTTGATGGTCAACTGTATGAATTACCAATTGATCAAAACAATACTTATTATCTTATTCCTTCTAGCGAACAAAGCATGATGGGGTATTTTGCTGGAGAAAATGTTGGAAAACTTGAAAAACCATTACTTGTGATGGCAAATACTACTTGTTTTAGAAAAGAAGCAGGAAGTTATGGGAAAGATCAGCAAGGAATTTTGCGTACTCACCAATTCGAAAAAATTGAAATTGACGCAATTTACAGGCCTGAACAAGAAGAAGAGGTCTTTGAGTTTATGAGCCAAACAGTGCAAAAGCTATATCAAGAGTTGGGTCTCCATTATCAAGGCGTTGAAGTGTGCACTGGAGATATGCCGGCAAAGCATCATAGACAAATCGATTACAATGCTTGGTTTCCAGGAGTAGAGAAATATAGAGAAATTTGTTCTAATGGGTCAGCTACCGATTACCAAAATAGAGGTCTTAAAATAACTTATGGGGACAATCAAATGCCAAATAGTAATAACTGCACAGGCATGGTATTTAGAACTGGGCTTGCAATATTGGAGCAGTTCCAAACAGCAGACGGTAGAGTCAAGATCCCACAAGTTTTAGTTGAAAGGTTTGGGAAAGAGTGTTTGGAATAATTTATTTTATTAGACTGAAAAGAAACTATTTTAGATAGGAAATTGACAATGATTTTTAAAAAAAGTAAGATTAGTTTATAAGTAAGATCATATGCTCACTACTACTGTAACAACCAAAGGCCAAGTGGTGATTCCACTTGAAATAAGAACTAAACTTGGTATAAAAACAGGTAGCAAAGTCAAAGTAACCACCAAAGGAAATGATATTATTTTGCATATTGATGACGTATCTTCGCAATTAAATAACTTTCGAGATAAAGTAAGAACCAAACTGAAAAAGAAAAATCAAGTCGTTACTGATGATCAGATAAATCAAGCTAAATCTCAAGTATGGCAAAACAAAGCATAAGCAAAGAGTGCAGCATTGATACCAATATCCTACTCAGATGGATATTAGGAGATAATCAAGATCAAGCTGATAGAGTAGATAAATTATTAACTAATTCTAATCTTAGGAAAGTGCATATTAGTGATATTGTCTTTGCAGAAATCGTCTGGGTAATGCAAAGTGTTTATGAGTTAAATAGAAAAGAGATCTCAGAAGCTATAAAGATAGTACTTAGCCACCCCAAATTTGTTTGTAACCGAGTTCTTTTTGAAAGAACATTACCTGATTATTTAGAGCACTCTTCTATTTCGTTTACAGATATTATGCTTTATAACTACGCACTAATAAATAATTCTTTACCTTTATATACTTTTGATAAGAAGCTAGCAAATAGATTTTCAGAGATCGCAGAGCTTTAAAACTATCAATTTTACCTTAAGTATAACAAGGTCCTCACCTAATCTTCACTTATAAGTATTACCTGCGAGGCTTGAAAAGCTGAATTTAATAGGTAAATTGGGGTTGGATTTGTGGCCTGAGCTGTAGAAGCCATTTGTGGATCGAAAATATAAGCAAATTTAGAGATTAGGAATAACAAGGTGTGCTGATTAAAAGCTGTTGATGTTAAAAACCCCTTTTACCTTGACAAGAAACGGAAACAGTGAAAATCTTAAAAAAATCACGTCTATGGCCAAAACCAGAGTCCAAAAAGAAGAAACATTAGATTATTTGAAGAGCAATTTAGCTGTTCAGAAGTCTATTCTACTTCTCACTACAAATAAAGCCGAACAATCACTAACAGCTGATCTGAATGTTGGTTTTCGCAAAGAAGCTTTTGCTCTTGGAATTCGAGTAAAAGTGTTTAACAACAACTTGCTTAGGCAGGTTTTTGATGTAATTCCAGAAGACATCACCGGTCAAACTTATGTTACTTATCTTAGTGACAAGGAAGCTAGTGATGAAATCACCGTTGCAAAAAATGTAGTCACTCTTTTAAAGAAGGATGAATACAAGGATTGCTTCAAAGTTGTGGGTGCCGTTTTGGAAGATAAATTCCTTAACGAAACAGAAGCTAAGATATTAGCTGATACCATGACAAAAGACGAATCAATGGCTATGGTTGCTGGTATGATTAAGTCAATCTTATCCAAACCTGCTATCCTCGTCAAAGAAATTTCAGCCAAAACAGCGAGAGCTGTGGATGCTGTGAGCAAGCAAAAAGCTTGACAAAACCCACTTATTTAACTTATTACTTATTTTTAGTACACAATTTTTTATTTTTATATGTCCAAAGTACAAACTATTATCGATCAACTCAAGGAATTAACTCTAGTCGAAGCATCTGAACTAGTCAAAGCAATTGAAGAAACTTTTGATGTTACAGCATCAGCCCCAATGGGAGCTATGATGGTAGCACCTGCTGCAGGAGGAGATGCTCCAGCCGCTGATGAAAAGACTGAATTCAACATTAAGGTAACTGACGTCCCAGCTGATAAAAAGATCGCTGTAATTAAAGTTGTTAAAACTGCTTTAAATATCGGTCTTGGAGATGCTAAAACAATGGTAGAAGGTGCTCCATTTGTAGTCAAAGAAGCAGTCCCAACAGAAGAAGCTAACACTCTAAAAGCTCAACTAGTAGAAGCTGGTGCAACTGTAGTTTTAGAATAATAATCCAATCAATGAAATAATATTATGCCGCAATCTCTAAGTTTAATGAATTTATTTGAAGTCGGAGCGTATCGTGGAAACGGACGTTCAAAGATGAATGCAAAATTAAAATCAAGAATATACGCCTTTAAAAACGGTTTATGTATTATTGATTTGGTTCAAACTTTAGAGGTCATTGAAAGTGTTAATGATTTCATTGAAAAATTAGGGCAACAAAAGAAACAAATCTTAGTTGTCGGTACTTCTGAACATATTAAAAGCCAAGTTCCAGAGTTTGCAGCCAAGTTTGGTTCAATGGGTATGCCTTACATCGATAACAGATGGCTTGGCGGTACTCTGACAAATTGGATGACAATCAAAAAGACTCTTAAAACTCTAGAAAAGCTTGAAAGCATTGAGGCTAACGAAGAATTTTTCCAAGAATTAGCTAGAAACGAACAGTTAAATGTTCAAAAAAAGAAAGCTAAGGTAGAAAACTTTTTCGGAGGTCTCAAAAAAATCAAGAATAACAGACCTGGAGCCATTTTAGTCCTTGATGCTCCAAGTAATCCAGTAGCTATCAAAGAAGCAGAATCAATGGGTGTGCCTGTGATTGCTCTTACAAATACATCTGTTCCACATTTACCAAAAGACTTATCCAAGGTAATCTTGATGAATATCTATTCAGCAAATGCTATTAATTTAGTTATGGATCAGTTTGTAGATAGCTATATGAATGGTCTTGAGCAAGCTGCTAATATCAAACCTGAGACTCCAGCAAGAGATGCTAGAGCAACTACTGTAAACAAGAATCTCAAAGTAACAGCGTAAAATATCTACTATGGCTTGGCAAAAGAATAAAATATTATTGATCAGCGTGGAAACCGTTGTTGATAAAGATGGAAAAGAAAAAAAAGTTTATGACAGATACGTTGTAACCAAATCTAAAGGTGGAGCTGGTAAGCAGTTAGGTAAACTAAAGCTTAAAAAATACAATAGAAAACTAAGAAAACACACTGTTTACACAGAGGCTAAATATAAATAATATCACATGGCTAGTAAAGTAAAAAAATTTAAACCAAAGACTAGAAATGGAGTCAAAAAGAGACTTAAACTTACTGGTGCCAAAGATGATTCTCAAGTAAAGGTAATCATTAACCGTATCAATAAAGGTCACAGACTTATCAAGAAAACAGGTACAAGAAAACTTAGAGCAGCTAGAGATACAGTTTTAGGTAAAGTTGCTGACAAGTATAAAAGAGTAATCAAATAAGAATATGTCTAGAGTTAAAAAAGGGCTATCAGCCAGAAAACATCGAAATTATCTTTTATCCAGAGCCAAAGGTTTTGATAATGGAGCCAAATCCAAATTTAGATTAGCTAAAGAGAGATTACTCAAAGCTGAATCAAATGCTTATAAAGGTCGTAAAATTAGAAAACGTGATTTTAGAAGACTTTGGATCACTAGAATCAATGGAGCTCTTGATCAAATCCAATCAGAATTAAACTACAGTAAGTTTATTCACCTCCTTAACACTTCAAAATTAGAACTAAATCGTAAATCTATTTCTGAAATTGCAATCAAAGACATTGAAGCCTTCAAAGCTATTGTCGAGCAAGTAAGTAAAAAATAATGATTGCAAGGCTAGTTTCCTTACCAACATTATTTCTAACCCTACTTTCCATTTTCACACTTTCCATTGCATTTTTACAGACTGCAGAGAAACTTCCGGCTATCACTCAGCCGGTTTTTTTGCGCTCAAAAACAATTCAAATCATAGAAAAACAACGCTATAATGTATTTGGATCCACGTATAAAGTAAAACTAGATAATACTCATTACTCACTTATCTCAGTAAATAGTTTGAATGTAGGGAAAAGCTATATCGTATCAGGCGAGTTAAGTGAGTATTCAAACTTAGATCTAAAAACATCTGAGGATAGTAGTTACATCAGATATAATTTGAGTAATGGGATTTATGGCAAGATTGATAAGGTTAAAATTGAAAGCAGTCTCGTGTCATGTTCATTACATTGTTTAGTCCAAAGTCAAACAGAAAACCTCAAAATTAATATTTCCAAAGTATATGATCATTATTATTGCAAGTTTTTCTATGATTACTTAAATCTATTACAAATTGATAAGTGTCAGAATATGGTAGGTTGGGCCACTGGTCTTACAATTGGAGGAGGGGAAAGTTTTAGTAAAGACTACCTGGATTTAACCAAAAATTTAAATTTGACTCACCTGCTGGTTGTTTCTGGTTTTCAAGTTTCAATATTTGCTGCTTGGATAGAGG
Source organism: Patescibacteria group bacterium (assembly GCA_038256935.1). GTDB lineage: Bacteria > Patescibacteriota > JACMRA01 > JACMRA01 > JACMRA01 > JBBSJV01. The sequence continues at coordinate 1,566 of JBBSJV010000016.1, read as the reverse complement.
TTGGATTACTAAGATCAAGTGTGTCCAAGAAATTTAGGCTTTTACTTGCCTTTTCAGCCTTGTTTCTATTTGCGATGATTGTTGGGTTCGAGCCGCCAGTTCTCAGAGCTATACTGAGCCTTGTAATCAGTCAACAAATCTTATTTTGGTTTGGAAGAAAATTAAGCCCATTTTACTCGCTAATTTACAGCGGGTTGTTGCTTTTACTATTTAATCCATGGTGGCTGTATTCTTATTCCTTTTGGTTATCCTTTACAACTTCAGTGGGTCTTGTAATTGCTTACAATCAAGAATATATTTTATTAAATTCCAAAAAATGGTGGAAAGAAATCATTATCTCATCCATTGTAGCTTTAGTTTTCAGTCTTCCCTTAGTTATCGATTTGAATAATGGAATCAATCTTACAGGTCTTGTAGGAAATATAATTATAGGGCCAATTATACCTTTGCTGACTTTTTTGAATCTTTTTGCTTTAGTCCCTTTAGTTGGCTATTTTTTTGCATTTTTAGCCATGCATTTGCAAGCTTTTATCATTTATTTAACCTACCTATTATCAGGGCTGAGTGTGTATGTCAGTTTTAATAGTTTAAATCTAATTGATAAAATTATTTACTATATTTGTGTCGTTTTGATAATTGTTTTATTTCAAATTTTGACCACAAAACTAAACTCGTTTAAAATACAAAATATATATGACAACCAACCAACCAGAGCAAACAGTAATTCTCAAACCAAAACTTAATGGATTTTTAATCACCTACATCATTTTTAGTTTACCAGGGTTTTTGATCTCATTGCTAACTATTCTATTAATATTTTTTATCTTTTTAGGAGCAATTTTTTCTTCAGGAAACTCTTCAGAATTAGTCTCAGGGAATCTGAAATTAAACACCACCATTGATAATGGGGCTACGTCTGGAATTTTAGTCTATAACTTAAACGGGCCAATCTCAGTTGGTACAAATAATAGTCCAAACCTTATTCGCGAAACTCAAATCTATACCTCAAAAGTAGCTCAAGACATTCAAGAACTACAAAACATTCCTGAAGTTAAAAATATCGTTTTCAAGTTCAACTCCCCAGGTGGTGAATTAATCGCCTCCAAAATACTTGGTAGACAAATCCAAGAGCTATCCTCAAGTTTCGATTCAGAAGAGACAGAAGCGGTATTCTATTATGACAGATTATCTGCAAGTGGGGCCCTGTACGCAACTTACACCATCGAAAAAAGTTACGTTATTGCTTCTGATTATGGAGAAACAGGCTCTATTGGAGTAGTTACAACTTTACCAAATCTATCAGGAACGGCTGAGAAAATCGGTTATAGTCAAACAGTTGTAAAGTCTTCTAATTTCAAAGATTTAGGCAATGTCTTTAGAGATCCAACAAACGAGGAAATTCAATACATTCAAGACCAAATCAATGATGAATTCAATCAATTTAAAACCCTTCTTAAAAAATCCAGAAACCTAAACGAAACCCAAGTAAATGAAGTTACAACCGGGGAAGTGTTTAATAATCCTAAAGCTAAAGAGCTGGGGCTTATTGATGAAATTGGCGATCTT
>JBBSJV010000015.1:0-19831 GCA_038256935.1 Patescibacteria group bacterium | reverse complement strand
TCCAAAATCAACTCATCTATATTTGGCTCTATTTAGAAGTTAAAACTAAGATCTGCACTGTATTTAAGTATATTCAATAACCTAGGTCTACAGCATCTAATAAACTAATTAGTAATCAAAACTGGCAAAATTGGGATCAATTAAGCGATTGGTAATATCTAAAGATTTCAAAATATTTATATCTGAATTATCCAAAGTAATATCAAGGCTTGCAAGATTTTCTTTGAGCCTCTTGGGGTTTGAAGATTTTGGTATTACAACCAATCCAAGACTCATGAGATAACTAAGACAGATTTGAGCTGGAGTTGCTGAGTGTTTTTTGGCAATTTTGATTATCTCATCTAGTTTGAGATCCTTTCCTCTACCAATTGGCGAATAGGCTTCCACTTTTATTTTATGACCATTACAAAATTCTATTAGTTCTAGCTGCTGCAGAGTAGGGTGGATCTCGACTTGATTTACTTGGATATTGATTCCAGTTTGGATTACATCTTTAAGATGATTTATAGTAAAGTTGGAAACCCCGATAGATCTTACTAAACCTTGATTTTGCAGTTTTTGCATAGTTTCTAGACTACTTTTTAAATCCATATTTGAATTGGGCCAGTGGATTAAAAGCAAGTCCAAATATTTTACTTGCAACTCAGTCAAAAACCTCTCCACACAGTCGTAAATATCAACTGGTGCAAGATTTTCAAACCACAACTTGGTAGTTAGAAACAGCGAGTCTCGAAGTGGCTCTTTATTGTAACCAGTTTTCTTTAATATTTTTCCAATCTCGCTATGATTGCCATAAATATCTGCTGTATCAATATGTCTATAACCTATTTCTAAAGCCTCTGTCAGTGCAGTTTCCAGTTCTTTTCCAGTCAGTTGCCATGTTCCTAGACCTAAAGTTGGGATAGAATTATCGTTATTCAAGATAATAGTTTTGTTTGGTATTTTAGTCATGGAAACAATAAACAAATTATAAAAAAGGCTGTCAACTGTAGCTTTAAGGGGTAGTTCTATGTAGCCAGATAAGCAAAGTACTTAGTTTTAAATTATGTTAATTACTAAACTATACTTTATTAATTTAGTATTAATTACTAAACTCTACTTGACTAATTATGTATAAATTACTAAACTACTAAGGTGATTGAGAGATATATTTTCCCACAAATAAAGAATAGTCTTGATAAAAATAAGATCATTATTTTGTATGGTCCAAGACAAGTAGGTAAGACAACTTTGTTAAAAAAATTAGAGAAAGAGTGGGGAGTAGCTAGTAAATATTTTTTGGCAGATAGGCCCAGCGTCAAGACCCTCTTTGACTATGATAAAATAGATCAAAATATTTCTGAGATTGCAAAGTATAAGTTGATTTTATTAGATGAAGCACAAAATATTGCAAATATAGGGAGAGTTCTCAAGATTATCCACGATACTCACCCAGATGTTAACCTTATTGCTACAGGATCAAGTAGTTTTGATCTCGCTAATAAAACATCAGAGCCTCTAACTGGTCGCAGCATTCAAATGCAGTTGTATCCTTTATCATACCAAGAATTATACAAACAATCAGATTTTGATCAAAGGCAGCAAATATTAAATAAAATGTTGATTTTTGGATCCTATCCTGAAGTCTATTTTCCCTCACAATTAACGAGTCTAAACAGATTAGAAAACATAGCCTCCAATTACCTTTATAAAGACATTTTACAGCTAGCTGATATTAATCGCCCAGAACTGCTAGAAAAACTATTGCAGGCCTTGGCTCTACAGATCAGCAGTGAAGTATCTTATTCAGAGCTGGCTAATATGCTGGATGTGTCCATTGTGACTATCGAGAAATATATCCAGTTATTAGAAGATTCGTTTATTATTTTTAGACTTCAATCCCTTGCTCGAAACCAAAGAACAGAAATTAATAAAAGTAGAAAAATCTATTTTTGGGATTTAGGTATTCGCAATTACCTAATAAATAATTTCAACGATCTTAGTCTTCGCTCTGACACGGGAAAATTGTGGGAAAATTTTTGTGTTGCTGAAAGAATGAAGTATCTCAAGTACAATCAAAAACTGACTAAATCATATTTTTGGAGAAACTATGCCCAAGCTGAGATTGATTATCTGGAAGAATCAAATGGTCATTTTCAAGCCTTTGAATGTAAATATAATAGCAATAAAAAATCCAAACTACCCAAAAACTTTAGTGATTATTACACAGTCAGTAGCTACCAAAACATAAACCCTCAAAGTATTGGTGAGTTTTTGTTGTAAAAGCTGCGATTTATGAAGATGCGAAGAAATATAAGTTTGACAATAACAGAAAATTAAATTTAAGGTTTGTAAATTACATGTCTAAGTTATTAACTCTAAACAGTTGGTGGCACTCCCAGAATCAGGGAGAAAACAATAGTGTGTAAAAATTTTAAAACTTATATCAAGCTATATCTCCCTTTATGAAGGGAATTTTTTTATGTTTAAAAATATTAAATTATGTCTATAACCGAATCAGAACAGCTCAGTTTTTTTGAGCCACAACAATACTTTCAGCCACCTACTACCATTTTACCCAACCAATCTGATTCTTCAGCTAGAGAAATCATAGTTGAAGTTTTCCAATACACATCACAACTTAAAGAAATGATATCTAAACACAGTGAAGAAGTTGAGTATATGATTCAATTGGGCTATCATGGCCTTAGTAAAGAAATAAATAATTGCATAAAGTTTGATTACAAACTAGGCTTTGCAATAATTTTGTTTGCATCTCTATCAGTCAATCCTCATTTGCAGGAACTTATATTACGTAAATTGGATATGGGTAATGACTATAATCAGAATCGAGAATTGTTAAGAACTCATGCGAGTTTGTTGATGAATTCTGTTGCAGTTATAGAATCTAAACTTGGCCTTGAGCCGAAATTTATTTCCGGACTAGTATCAGCATGTTTAGAAATAGATACTGTATGCAGAATAAACTTTGATACCGACGAGCCAATTTTTGGTTTTGGAGGTATGGGGGGTGATATAGGTCTGAAATTAAAAGGTGAAAAATTCAAAACTGGAAACTCTTCAACACTTGCATCTTTAATTATTAGCTCTATATATCCAGTTCATAAGCACCATTCTAGAGCCAATACATCAGCACTAGGTGGTCAAGATATGATTGAGCTGTTAGGCTATAACTCATATATGTTAACCAGTGAAGATTTTCACAGATCTTTAAAGGATGTAAATTTTGTTTTTTCTAGCTGCCATTATACAAGATTTATCCATCAACTATCTCATTTTATTAAAGGTGAGACCATAAATCATATTATTGGTCCACTATCCATACCACATGATGGAAATCAACCAATATGCTTTATTGGAGGTGTAAATCATAATATTCATCCTCAAACTGAGATTGAGACTTTGATTGAACTTGAAAAAAGAGGTGTGCAAAGATACTCTGGTGCGGTGTCTTATTGTGGATTACGTTGTAAAATAGATCCTAATCTCCTTAATAAGGGTAATATTCCTGCATTTTTAGACTCTACAACATATTACAAATTACCGAGTCTTAAAAATCTTGTAGCTTTAGATGAGGTTTCGCCGCCTCCATATCCAACTTTGGCTAGCTTTATGATTGAAGACTTAGAAGGAGATAAATCGGCTAAAACTGTAATCATTTATCCTGAAGATTTTGGGCTATCCCCGGGGGAAATAGATATAGATAAAATCAGAGTTGCAAATAATAAAGAAGCGATAATTAGATTTAATAGCGATGTCTTAAGTGGGGAAAATATAACAGGTGTTAAATATGCGTGCATGAGTGTTGCTTTAGCATTATTTGCTCAAAGTTACGCTAGTTTGCCAGATGCGTTCATTGAAAATAGAATTAACTCAAAATTCTTATCTGAAACTTACTCTCAGGCACTAAACAGTTTTGATAAACTAAAAATTCAAGCTAAATTAGACAAACTTAATTTAATATAAAAACTATCTAAATAATAATCTTTCGAATATGAATCAGAGCTTTACCAAAATTTTTAATCGTGAAAAACCAATCATTGGAATGATCCACTTACAACCAACTCTTGGCTTTGAAGGCTATGTTAATTTAGATCAAATCACTAAGTCTGCTTTACTAGATGCAGAAAGTTTGATTGCTGGTGGAGTTGATGCCCTTATTATTGAAAACAATTATGATACTCCTCATACAGAGTTAGCAAGTGAAGGAGCAAATTCTATTTTGAGTATTGTTTGTGATAAAATTAGAAATATGACTTCTCTGCCACTTGGGATTTGTACTCTATGGAACGATTATAAAGTTTCTCTTAGTATTGCTAAAATATGTAAACTTCAGTTCGTTAGAATACCAGTATTTGTAAATAGTGTAGAGACAAGTTATGGTAAGATATTTGCTTGCCCTGAAAAGATTATTGATTTCCAAAAGAGTATTCAAGCCCAAGATATAGCAATATTTAACGATATTCATGTCAAACATTCAACACTTATTAGCAGACTTAATTTACTGGATTCTGCAATTTTATCCAAAAAATTTGGTTCCAGTGCAGTAATTATCACTGGAAAATGGACAGCTGATTCACCTTTAATTGAAGATCTACAGACAGTAAAAAAATGGGGAGGTTTACCAGTTTTAGTAGGTAGTGGTGCAAATTTAGAAAATAAAACTGATTTAATAAATCATTCAGACGGGTTAATTGTGGGTACTTATTTTAAGAGTGGAGAAAATACTAATAAAGAGATAAATATTAAAAGCTATGAAGAAAGAATTGATGCAAAAAAAGTCAGAGAATTTATGGATTTGTAAATTCAATAAAGTTCATTGACTATTAAGACACAATAAAATTAGCAATTTCCATTTGATATGTGACAGTAATTAGTAAATATATGAAGAAACAACAAATTTTAATAATAGGTGGAGTTCATGGAAACGAGAAAACTGGAATAGAGTTAGTTCAAAATCTACAATCCATACCTATTAAAAATATTGACTCAATAATTGCAAACCCAAAGGCTGTTGAGAAAAATGTTCGCTTTCTAGAAACAGATCTGAATAGGTCTTTTGGAGCTAAAATAAAAATATCTCACGAAGAAAAGATTGCTAAAAAATTAGAAAAAAGAATTAAAAAGTTTGATTTGATTTTAGATTTTCATAACACAAATGACTCAACCAACTGTGCAATTGTATGCAATTTACCTAATAAGATTCAAATCAACACTGCTCTTTATTTTGGATTTGATAAAATGTTAATAATGCCTAAGTCTGGATGCCTGATTGGTACTAATGCGCCGGCAAGTATGTCATTAGAAATTTCTGAACAAAATAGTGAATTAAATGGAGACTATTATTATCAAAAACTGCTTAATTTTCAATTAGAAAAGATCTATTGCAGTACTGGGGAACAAATTCAAATATTCCAATATTGCGGTAGTATAAAAAAAATAACTTATAAAAGATTAATGAAAAAAATGAATCCAATAAAAAATTTTTTATCATTTTCAGAAGCTGACAAGAATCACTTAGGATTAGAGGTCAGTAACATATATTGCCCAATATTCTACGAATGTGGAGCTTATAAGGATAATGCTTTTCATATAGTTGATGAAATAGGGTATTTGACAATAACTAACTAATCAATCTATTGAATACCTATGAACTGTAATCAATATTTCTTTTGGTTTACATTTGACCCCAACGGAGGTATTTAAGTTCATATCCTAATTTCAAACTTAACATCCTCCTTAACTGGGGGATTTTTTTATTTATTTTTTATTATGGCTATACTAGAGAAACCATCATCACCAGAAACTATCGATATAAGACTAGAAGATATTTTTATTAAATTACTTCATAAGAACACAGTTTTAGTACCTTTTGATAAAGATTCAATCAATCAATATTGTTTTGCTATGGTTCAGAGAGCGGTAATGCTTGCTGGTCCAGAAGGAATAGCTGTGACTTTAGAACACCCGAATTATAAACAGGGAGAAATTATTTATGTAGCAAATGAGATGCAAAAATATATGTTTGATAATTATGGTAAAAAAGTCCCAGTTTGTTTTATAAAGTCTGATGGAAAAGTTGTATCATACAAACAACCAGGAGAAGAAGTTGAGAGAAAACTACACTCAAACAACATCGCTTGGTTAGTCCCTGCTGGTTACGATAGTGAGGAGCAAAAAGGTAAATACGACATTTTAGATAATACGATATATACTAGAGATGTATATGAAAAAGGTGAGGATAGAACTGGACTTGCAAAATTGTACAGCCTTATTGAAGAGCAAGAATTATTAAAAGATGGGACTGCAGCAAGTGTACTTGTAAATAAGTGGAGTAGCAAAAATGGGTCTGACCCACAAATAATCAAAAATAATTTATTTAAAATTGCTGCCAATAGTACGAGTTTTGCATTTGAAAAGAAAGGCCACTACAAACCCATTGAAGATTCATTCTTAGATTATCAAATTCATTATAGAACTAGAGAAGAATTGATTGATAAATTAGAGCAACTACATCAATATTTATTATTTGCAGGTTCTGGTTCTGACCTTTTTATCAAATTAAATAATAGTGCAAGTGGTTGCGGGGTAGTTTCAATTAGCAGAGATCAGTTATTTGAAATATTTGGTCCAATAAATAGTAATTTTAGTTATGATAAGTTAAATGAAAATTTAGAAAAAACTTTAAGCGGTGACATCAAAACCATTGATACTGTAAATGCTATGTTAAGCGGAGATGAAAACGCTATTGCTATGGAAGGCTTCGGTGAAGATGAGATAAGCGTGACATTTGTAAAAGTTGATAAAGAGCCATATTTTAAAGCCTTGTATTGGACTAAAAATCTAACAATCAATTATCATCACGTAGGCAATGAAATTTCAAATCCAGAAACATTTGCAAGGCAAATGGGTTTTAGTGATAAAAAAATCAAAGAGATAGAAGATACCTTGGCAATCCTTGTAAGATTGTGGCACAAGCAAAACGGTGTTGACCTTGATTCAATTAAAGCTGGTCAAGTAGTTGGTCTTGATATTAGGATTAATAATCTAAGTGATGATATTGAGATGGCTGTTATTGATTATAATGGTGGTAGAATGAATGCTCCATCTTATACGGTGGCAGCAGTAAAAAATATTTTAGACACTGTTCCTAATGTAATATTACAAAAGCATGTTGAAGTCGATTCGATGCCCCAAATTTCAAACTTAACTCCAGCAAATTTTGCATATTTAAAAGATCAAGGAATCATAATATCGCCTAATTTTGATTATCTAGATAATGGCAATCCAATTGCAATGGTTTCTGTAATTTTTACTGGAGAGACTAAAGATGAAGCTATAGAGAGGCAAGGCTTATTTAATGATGTTTTAGCAAAGCCTCATCTGTTTGTTCCACGTGAAAGTTTTAGCTCCCTTGCTGGCTCATATGCTAATGCAGCCATATAGAGATCTTGACAATAACCAAATAATAAGAAAATAAATTAAATTAGTATGCGACTAGCTAACATTTTTATCCTGATTTTATGGGTACCCAACTAGGGAGATGTTAAGTTTTGCAGACAAATTTTTAAACTCAACAACCTCCCGATAGGGGGGTCTTTTTTATGACTATATCTACAGCAACACTTGAATTACAAGCAACACCGTCAAATACTTCTCGTAGAGTCTACGAAGTACCAGTTTGTAATATGAACTTTGGTGATATTTTGAATACTAAGGTACTTGAAGAATCTCGCGATGAAATTGCACATTTGTATACAAGAGCAATATTTCAAGCACTGAATGAGGGGTATACCAAAGACCAAGAGGTAATCGTTGTGACTCCATCAGCTATTAATGAAGTAGATCCTACTTTTATTAAACATATAGAAAACGTTATGGGTATTAAGATTATCAATGTTACCCATGCTGATATTGAAAACAAATTTACTTTTTATAAATTGCTAAAGAACCTTTCAGACGAAAAAAAAGATTTCGAACTCAAGTTAAAAGTTGTTTACTATTCAAACAATCTAACCCCAAATAGCTTAATTACATTAAATAAACTGCAAGAAGCTGTTGAAAATACTAATGATGATAGAGATGACAAACGTCGTATCTTGCCAATTCAAATGGAAGTTATAGATCTAAATCAAGATCAGATAAAGGAAAACAACTTGCCAGCATATTACGCTAATAGCAAGGTGCAGTTTGTAGAAACGATGGATGTTCTAAAAATAAAGACTATACCAGATCGACAAATTGTAAAACTTGAATATGGGGAAGATAAAAAAGTAAGCAATAAAGAAAACATAAAACAACAGCTAAAAAGTTTATTTGGAAATGCTGAAAAAATTGTGTGCCAATTGGATTTATCAGGTGGTGGTTTTGGAACAGAGTTTTTAACTATTAATCAAGTGGATTATTATGTAGATCAGCGTTTGGATGAATTAGCTGGCGAAGATGGAGGTAGGCCAAGATCGCCAGGGTTTATTGCAGCTCCAATGATTAACATTAAAGATGGCCCAGGCGTGAGCTTTAAAGTTATTGCAGAAGATGAGGTAGTTTCTGTTGAAAACATAATCATCACCGGACAAATCTTAGACCCTGTTTCTAAAGCCTGTGTAGGGGTAAAATCTTTCCATGGATTACCTGAAAAACAACAATTATATATAGAGACTGTAGCAAGAAAATTTGGTGAATATATTTATAATAATTTCGGATATACTGGTTATTCAAATCTAGATTTCGCTTTGCATAATTTAGGTAACGAATATAATATTACCAAAGTAGATGGAGATAGTGTATATTATGATCAAGTAGATAAAACATATTATCGGTTGGAAGTAGTAGAATCAAATAGTAGGTTAACTGCTGGAAATACCGGAAAAATGTTACAATACAATTTATTGAAAAAACATAATTTGAAAGTGGAAACAAATACCTTTGACCATTATTTAATACCTCAAGGATGGACTACCAATCAAGTCTTAGATTATTTAAAGCAAAACGGTTTTACAATTTTTGATATTAATCAAAAAGAAACCTCACTCGGGGTTTTACCTCAGACTTGCACTAATCCCATAAAAGATGAAATTAGCCTTATCATGGTTGGAAGTGGAGATGAAGAGGTAACAGCCATGTATAGTAGAGCCAAAAATTTACTTGAAAATGAAAGGATTAGATTATTGATTACAAACAATGATAAAAGTTGCTTAGAAAAGATCAAATCCAAACATAATATAGATGAAGTTCAAGCTGAATTAATTAAAGAATTTATAAACTGTTATGCTGATGAAAATACGATTCCAGCAAAAATTTCAAATTTTATGAATATTAAAAACTTAGTTGATAAAAAATTGCACAGTGGATCTTTGAGTGAAGGTGAATTTATAAAAATAATGAACTTAATATCAGTTAACAGGAAAAATGTACTTGAGCTGTTAGCTAGAAAATAATTTCTAATAATACATCTCAGGCAAACTTACTTCCAAATCACAAATAAACCCTGCATCAAAATCTGTGGGGTTTGGGTTTTTATCTGGTACAAAAAGCACGCAGTCACGAGGAGCGATATGGTCATGCCCTGAGTAGGATGCAAATTTTTGACCGGCTTTGATCTTGCCTCCAGTTTTTATTTGGTTATCTGCTAGGTGCCAAGCAAAATTAAGTCCTGGCCTGACATAGTCTATACATTTAAAATGAATAATGTTTTTTGGTTGTGACAAGTCCTCTACTTCAAGTAGATCTTTTTCATCAAGTAAATCGTATTCTAAAAGTAATTTGTTGATATGCCAAATAGCTGTTGCATCTGATTCTTTGTCGTTATGGTTTCCGCATTCTATAGCATAACCAAACGAACCGATACGCTGAGCTTCTTCCATCAGAGTGCCTGGTAATTCGTGATCGTGGCAAGTAAACCTTGACTCAAGTGAAGTTAGAGTGCAGAGCTGGTCGTAGTTACCGTTATACTCCAAACAAATGGCAATTTTGAAATCTCCCACACTTACCGAGTGAAGATCAAGTACTACATCAACCTGTCCTATTTGACTAATACTATCAAAATAGCTGCGAATTTCTCTGACCCGATTTTCTTCATAGCTGTTCCCAAGTTCTAGATTATAGGCTCTATTCATGTTTATATCTATGTATCTATCTCCTTTTTTAAAGGCTGCAGGGTTACCAAGGATCCAAGATATTTTACCTTTTTTAAGTTTGATATTATTTTTTTCAAGATGGGTGATATAATCAATAGTAGCTTTTATTCCCACTTTTTCATTGCCATGAGTGGCGCCAAAGATCACCAAATGAGGGCCTAGGTTGCCACTATCAGTTTTGATACAGTAAGATAAACTATCTGGATTGTGTCTTTGTTTGAAAAACTCCAAAGCATCGGTTGTATTAATCATGAGAAAAGTAAATTTTTTTGTTTACTCAATTATGATAAAGCTGTGGTTAAATGTCAAAATTACTCATTTATCAAAATAATCTTGTTTATCCATATCGATTAAAATCTGGGAGCCTTCTTGGAAAAGTTAATTTATTTATATTCACATCTGATTCCTTTACTTCATAAATATCTTTTATATATCTACTAAATTCAGCTTGGTTGATTTCTAATTGTGCTGCTTCTATTATCAATCTCATATCCGCTGGTGTTATATTTTCATTAAGATAATGTAGAGCCAAATAAAACATATAAGGGTTTGAATCATGGACCTGTTTGTAACTACTTAGTGCTTCTTTATTACTTTTTGGCATTTCCTCCAGCATAAGTGGGAGGTATTTTTTATTGTAATATTTAGCTAAGATATTGATAAAATAAAGTGAGGATAAATAGCTGGCAAGAGATAAAATGGCGCCATGAAATGAACGTGAGTCCACACCTTCGCCGCTTTGAATTGCTTGGAAGCTTTCCAATGTTACCCAGCCTAGACCTGCAGCAGGGTGAATAGTATTAAGAGCATATGGAGCTGTGAGGCTATCAATATTAATTGAAGTGATATTCTTTTCAAACTCTTGTGCACCTGGATGGAATAAAAAAGCTAGTGAAGCAATTAGTGTTACTATGTAAGTATGACCAACGATACTTCTAAAGTTTTCATCAAGTTGAAATGTTGCTCCGATCAAATTTTTTGCGTCTCGTTATGTTTTTGGAGGTATTAGGATTTTATCCATAACTCTATCTCAGCAGAAATATTTGCTTTAAGCAAGTACTACTGATCAAAGTGATCTCGGGATGTTTTCCTATTTTTTTCAACTGCATTATCACCCAATAGGTATTTACAACAATTGTAAGAATGAGTGATTGTTTATCTTAATAAATTGACAGAAGATTAAACTATAGTGAGTTTGTTAAAATGTCCGTAGAGTCTAAAGGATTTTTAAACACACAACCACCTAAAGAGATTCAACCTGAAGCTCAAAAAAAGGATGAAAAAAAAGAAATAAAGGAGTATCTTGTAGTCTTAATAAGACCAAACGTAATATTAGAAAATGGCAATCCAAAGCCGGTAAAGGAGGAAATACAGGGAAATTTTAAAGTAATTACAGACAGCGAGCTAACAACATCTAAGATTATTGATGGATATGGCAAGGAGTATTACTGTAGATCACATGGTGATTATGGCCACCCTCATAGCTTATCAATTTCAGAACAAGATGGTAAAGTGATGATAAGTTGCGCTTACTGCGGGATAAGTTGCGAGTTTGTTAAAAAATAGACTTTAGTATTCAACTCATTATTAATTTATTCCATGCGTTATAGTCTTTGTTTTTTAGAATTAAATTAATTTTTGATATAAATTCATTGTTATTGCCTAATTCATTAATATAATTCTGCATTTTAATCCTCGTCTCTAAATCGTAATTTTCACTATTTTCTGGATCTTCGTTTAGACTAAAATAAAACTCATTTAGCAACTCATCAAAGAGATTTTCAAATATCATATTGTGAAACTGACAAGAGCCTTTGAGGACTCTTAAAAATTCTGGAGTGGTTATTTCATTTAAGTCTAACTTCATATCGCTAATTTGAAGTAAAATTTTTTTTGAGACTAAATGTGGAAATAGGTTTGAATATATTTCTAAGATAAAAACTAAGCTAACATATTCTCTCCATGTATAAATCAATAATTTTGTTTTTTTATCAAAATTCGGAATAGAGAAGTTATAGTAATCGTATATTGATCTCCTAACAGGGCTAAATGGGTTAATATATATTAAGGTGCTTACAATAAAAAAATATATAATTTTGTAAATTACAAATAATGCTTGTAGAATTGAATAAAATAAATTTTTATTCCTAGAACTTTTTTTAATTAACTCTACAGAGATGCTATCACATAATTTTTTAAAAACTTTTGTGTTATAAAAATTACTTCTTACGAATAAAATTCTATTTAATAGTAATTTCTTAAAAATATCTTTTCCTTTGTATCTAATTGTGTTGGCCACTGAAAATATCAAAATATCAGTTATGAAATGTGTTTTGTATTCGCTCTTTGATATCCTAGCTGCTCTAGGCTTAGCATCTAAATGAGAAAATGTGTGAATTAAATAAACACCAAAATTAAAATATTTCTCTACTGGGTTAGAAAAATCCAAGTATTTGAGCAGTTTAATATTTAAATAGTGAAAGCTATAATCAGCAATTTTATCTTTAACAGAGGAATGCAACCAATTACTTATAGAGCCTAAATCTTGTTGACCAAATAACTCGCTTAATTCTTTTGTTTGTTTAGGATCTAAATGTAAATTTAATAAATTGTCTTGTATACAATCAATAATTTTATCTTGATCCAACATTTCCTCCGTCAGTATTTCCACAACAATGTCTAGTAAAATTTAAAAGCATAGCAAGTTTGGTAATTAATTGGTAAAATCTATCGTAAATTTGTTTTTCAAATGTTGAATCAAACTCACTGTTCTCAAAATTAGTAATATTATCCATATATTCAATAGTTGTTAAAAATTATCTTCTTAACAAGTAATACACTGAACTTATCTTTTGTCAACGAAAGTAGAGTATTTATTTTCCTATAGCAATAAGCTTTTCAAGCCCTTTTGGATTTTCATTAACAAACTCTCTAATTGGCTCAAACCAGTTGGCTAAGCAGTTTGCAACTCCATTTTTAAGATCCAGTGGATGGAGTTTGCCGTGGTAGTAGTCTTGTTTTAATTCTTTGAAAGTGGAGTAGGTTTTGTCTCCGCCAAATTTTTCTTCTCTTTGAACTCCAACTATTTGTCCTGCTGGATAAATTAGATTCTCACACCAATCTAAGATAGGATTCCAAGCTTGTATCGTCTCTTTTTCCTCTTCACTTTGCTCAGGGGTTGGCATTGGGCAGTAGGCTTTTTTAAGTTTTCTTTGGATTTCAGGAAGAGAGTCATGCACCCAAATAGCTGAGTCTGGTTTGGATTTACTCATTTTGGCTACTTCTCTATTGTCACTATCCCCACTTACTGATAAACTGAGTAATAAACTGTGGTGAATAGCAATTGGTTTGACCGCAGTGGTGCCAATTTTGAGTTGGTATTTATAGCCTACTTTACTAGCAGCTTCTCTCATTAAAACATGGCATTTACGTTGATCCAATCCAGCATGGACGATCTGAACTCCCATAAAAGAAGGGTCGGCAACTTGCATGACAGGATACATAAGTGTGCCAAATTCGATGCTATCACCTGCTTCTTTTCCAGTAATTGAAACTGATTTCATGACTCTTGAAAGAGTAATTTCTTTGGCAAAATTCATCAAAAAGGTAAAATAATCATCACCACCAACCTTACTTGCATATAAATCTGTCGCGTAAACTGGTTTAACCAAATCCATATTACAACTTGTCACTTCACAACATTTGAGCATAACAGGGCCAAAATAATCACTTGCCACGCTATTTATTGTCTCAAGCTTTCCATCCAATTTGTTATTTAAAAAAGTATGAAAGTTTGCCATGAAAATATGACATTGTACTCCAGCATCTGTAAGCTTTTTGATCTTTAGAGCAGTCGCCATTCCAGTTCCAATATGAATACGTCCACTGATTTCAAATCCGATATAGTGCTTTATCCTCTCACCAGAATCATTTGCTGCCTTTACTAATATTTCCAGTTCTTTATCCAAAGCCTCAGGGTTTCCAGAGTAGGGGAGTACTTCTTCGGTGTTAAAAAGTATAGCTTGTTTCAACTGCTCAAGATCGTAGGTGTGTGGCATATAGTATCAATTAGAGTATTGTTTTGAAGTTCGTCAATTTGTTACTGATATTTTAAAACCAAATTATACTAGCTTCTTTTTCATAGGGTTTGAATTCTTTATCGCAAGTAAGGATAGATGCTTCAAAATTAATTGCTGTTGCAAGTAAAATACAATCTGGTAAAGCGATGTTGCCTGCCACTTTGTATTTAGCTGCTTGTTTAAGTATGCTCCAATCTGTGTCTATTTTTTTAAGCCCCACTTGATTAATCAGATCGTTTATAAATTCAAGCCCAATTTCAAAATCATCTTCTAGCCTTGCGATCTGGTATAATATTTCAGCCAAGTTTATTTCACAAATATAGCCTTCAATTTCGGAATTATTTACTTTTTTGAGATAGCTATCGATAGTCTCAAAATTATTTTGTAATTTATACCAAGTAAGTATTGCAGATGAGTCAAATACAATTTGCTGCATAGCTTAGTCAGTTAATATTTTAGTTAAAAATTCTTCTCGCTCTCTATCGCTAGTATCTTTTTTTAATTGAGTTTTACTCGCTGTAGATCTTTTAGTTTTCCACTTATTTAGGAAACTAGCATAATTTTTAGGAGTTAACACCAAACTATCTCCTTCCAAGCTAATTATTAAATCAGATCCATAGGTTAAACCTTTAGATTTTCTTAAACTAGAAGGAATAACAAGCTCTCCACGCTTACCGATACTAACAACTAATTGATTATCAGACATAATAAATATATTCTGAGATATAAAGATATATCTGTCAAATAATATTTAAACGGAAGGATAAGTAGTCTCTCCGTATTCTCGGACGTATTTAAACAAGTCATCTGCACGTTTTGTGGCATCTACAAATTTACCAAAGTTGCGAGAAAATTGGCCTAGAGAGTTTGCAATGCCCGTGTAAGATACAATCAAAGATACTGCTATTATTGGTTCAATGGTATTATTATCTATCTCAGAAATTAAAAAGATGCTGATTATTGCTATGCTAATTACAAAAAGAATTCTTAAAAATGTACCTGCAATGACTGGAAGTAACCAGCTATAGGCTCGATTCCTTGATGCTGATTTGGCAACTCTGGCTAGCCTTTTTTGTTGGATAGGAGTTGCAAAAAGACTTCTGATAAATGGAGCTTGTGAGATTGTTTCTACTGAAATCGCATTAAACCTGTCATCGGCTTTGCCCCACACAGGGTAGACAAGTCTTGTAGAAAAATATTGAAAAATTGCTCCAAGGATCATAAATGTAACTATAAAACCCCCGACTAAAATACCTAAAGTTTGGCTGTATTGAAAAAACAAATAGCTGGAAACAAATATAGAAGTAATCAGCCCTGCAATATTAAATATTACAAAATCTATAATCCCTTCGTAGCTATCACTGGATCTTTTGACTCGACCAATTAGTTTACCCATTTCGCGGGTGCTGTGGTTGATAGGGTCAGTTGCCAGGAAATAATTAGTAGCAGAAGTGTTGATGCTGTAGATAATGTTTGCTTCGCCCCGGACAAGAAAGGAGATTCTAAATATCATAAAAAGATAAAGTGTTATCCAAGACAAAATTATAACCCCAATCATATTCATGTCTCGATTGCTAAAGCTGGTAGCTATTAAAAATGGAACGCTAGTTAAAAACCCAATTAAAATACCTTCAAATAAAAAACTATAAATCAGGCGAAGTTTTTCTCTAAAGATTATATTATACCAAGGTTTGGAAAAATCTACTTCATGGAGCTTGGCTGTTTTATCAAATCTTCCAAGTCGTAAAAAGAATTGATTTAACTTATCTGATAATTTGGGTGATAACATAATAGTCTATTATTATAAATTTTAGTTATTGTAAATCCAGTAGCTTAAATACAGAAATCACAAAATACCTGTCACCTCAAACCAATCATGTCATCCCGTACTGGTTACGGGGTCTAAAGTTTATTTAATTCTGAAAATACGTTTTAGATCGCGCAAAATTCACCCTAAATATTAAAAATAGCCTGTAAATATGCGATGACACAGTTTGGGTATGCTATGGAGATGGAAAATTTAACCTTTTGTATTTAAGTATTTAAAAACTAGCCTTAATCGAGGTATTATGATATAATTGTGTAGTTAACCTTTTGACATCAACAATAACCTAAATAAATATCGATAAGTATGACCCAAATAATTGCAACCATTGGACCTGTTTCAGAAGATGAAGCGACCTTAAGCTATTTTTCAGAACATAAAGTAAGTATAGCTAGGCTTAATTTTTCTCATAATACAGCCCATTGGCATATCAAAACTGGTCTTCTTGCCAAAAAAATTGGATTAGAAACAATGGCAGATCTAGCAGGTCCCAAGGTGCTCATTGGTGATCTTGGTCATGAAGTAGAAGTTGATAGCTGGGCCACAGTGTTTTTGGAAAAGCAAGTGGCTGGAAAACAATATCCCGCTTGGCAAGACTTTGAAGATCACAAGACTCTAGTACTGCCAACTTATTTTGATCTTACTCCTTATGCTTCTAGTGGAAAGATGATACTTATCGATGATGGGAAAGTTGAATTAAAAGTCAGAGAAGTTAGTAAAGGACAAGTAATTTGTCAGGCAATTTATGGTGGAAAAGTCAAAAGCCACAAGGGAATAAATCTTCCTGGTACTGAATTATCAATTGATTTTTTGGTAGAGCGTGATAGAATGCTACTAGATGAAGTCATCCCAGCTGTACTTCCCGATTGGATAGCTCCAAGTTTTGTCCAAAGCCTGCAAGATCTAGAGCAGTTGCATGAATTTGTAGAGCAAATAAAAACCAAGTACAAATTGGATCCTGAGTATAATCCTAAAATCTGTACCAAATTAGAAATGGCCAAAGCAGTAGAGCCTGAGACGCTTGCAAAGATTATTGAATATTCAGATATGGTAATGATTGCAAGAGGTGATCTGGCTTTAGAAACACTTCCAATCCATGTCATGGTACCCAAAATCCAAGACGAGATAGTTAGACTTTGCAAAGAAACTAATACTCCTTTTATAATCGCCACTCAAATCCTTGAAGGAATGTTTTCATCCCCTGTACCAACCAGAGCCGAGGTTTCAGATCTATACAGAGCAATTCATATCCAACAGGCCGATTATGTAATGCTGTCAGGAGAAACTGCAGCGGGAAAATACGCTAGACGCTGCGTAGAGCTGATGAAGAAGATGATTGAGTTGGAGTAGGATTAAATTTTATATAATTGAAAGAGCAATTATTTTCAAATATTAAAAAATTACAATACATTATACATTTTAAAATTGTAACTTATAACTTGACTATAGCAAGATAAAGTGCTTTGAGTATAGTTATTGTTTATGCACTACAAATGGAATGGTGAAGGTATTGTTAGCAGTTCTGATACTCAAATAATAGACTTTAAAGATTATGAAATTGATTATCATTATCTAATTAAACAGAGTCATAAAGTTGATAAAAATGATCATAGATCACTTAAAAATATATTTCAAAATGACGGTAATATACAAAAACTATCAGTAGAAATAAAAGAAAAATTAGAAAACTCTTTTGATTTTGTTATAGTTAGAGATTTGCCAATTCAAGAACTTGGGGTAGAAGCTTATGCCAAGTTTGCTGTCGGGATGAGTTCTTTGATTGGCACTCCAACCATGACTGATAGATCCAAGGGAATAATTGCTTGGCCGGTAAAAGCGGATCCAAATGCAACAGGCTCAAATTTAACTTTCAGTCAGCACAACCTTGAAGCTGAATTTCATACCGATTCTCAATACTACAAGGAACCAGAAAGATATTTTTCATTGCATTGTGTTTGTCCTGACAAATTTGGCGCAGGAGTTAATTCCTATGTGCACTATAAAGCAGTTGTGCAAAAAATAGAAAAAAGAAAAGACGGCGAAAACATAATAAATACTTTGAGAAATACACAGTTTCCATTTCGCGTGCCAACAATTTTTACAAAGAGTTTAAGCGACAAAGAAGTAGAAGTAATTAAAGAACCTATTCTAGGAGAAAATATCGAAATAAGATATAGAAGAGATACTATCGACAAAGCAATAAAAACAGGCCAATTTAGCCTTACCGCAGGACAAAATAATGCTTTAAAAGTAATAGAAGAAATATTATCTGATAAGTCGATACAGTTTGAATATTTTTTAAATCAAGGTGAAGCAATATTTGCAAATAACCATACACTACTTCATTCTAGAACTTCATTTACTGATCCAGATAGATTTTTGTATCGTATAAGAATGAAAGTGTAAAATATGAATGAAGAATTATTATTTGAAACTTTAGATGAGCAACCTGCCTCTATTTATGACTTATTAATTTATGGTAATTATCTGGATCAATTAATACAATCAAGTGAAATTAACGAACAAGCATTGCATCTTGCAATTACAGTATCTAATTATATTTGTAGTTGTGAAAAACCATTATTAGTGCATTCTGATTCAGTTCACAAGCAACAGTCTAAACAAAGCTTGGATGCTTTGAGAATGAAACTAGAAAGACTAAAAAATAAGATTGATTTATCAGTTTTTTCTTCACTTAATTTAGGTATCGAAACTTTCCAGCAAGGCTTAGATAAATTACATACAACAAATGATAAAGCTGAGTTTTACATTGATAAAGACTTTATTTTAAAGGTTTTTCAAACGCAAGATTTTTGTGATATAGCCTTCAGCCTCACCGCAAATGATTTATTAGAATCAGTTAGTTTTGAAGAATCTGACATTGAAAGAAGTTTATTAACATTGAAAATAGATTATGAGCTAGTAAAAAACATAGTTTTTGATATAGGGGCTAAGCTATTAGATTATAAATTTAAGCGTAGCATAGAAATTGAAGGCAAGGAAAAAACTCCTTCTCTGTTGTGGGGTATGAGAGATGACAAATTACTATACCAATACCACAATGAAACAAGCCCAGTTACATTCTTAACTTTTGAGATACCTCATAACGTAGCTCATTTCATACATCTTGATCAACAACAAAATTCCTCATCAGTTTCTTATACTAATTCTATGAAACAGAGAGCCTTTTTTGAATCAATTGCAGTGTACGGCGAGAGGTTATTAAGCGGTGTTATTGACATTGATCCGTTTACAAAATATTTACAGAATATAACTAATTTAGAGGATAAGCTTATTAGCAGTTGGTATATAAATGCAAGAAAACAACAAAATATGTTAAGATCTGTTAGGTATTTTGCTGATCTATATACAATGTCTGGGTATTCACATTATCAAGTCAAAGAACAAATTCAAAGCATGTTTGCAAATATTCCCAAAGAATTAATTCAGAAAGAAGTGAATATTTATTATCAGTGGACTGGTCTTGGTTCAGTTTATATCTCAGGAGCTGCTAAATTACTTGAATTATACAGAGGCAGGGAACTAGATTTATTTCGAGATTTAAAAAACAATAGTAATAGTTGGGGTGAATTTAACAAAGAAGTGGATTATGCAGATAATTAAGTTTAACATTAGTGTTGGATTACAACATTTTGCAATTGGTACTTTGATAGCTACAATTTATCTTTATGAACAGCAAAATAATATTAGACTGACTAATTTGGCAACACTTGGTGTTATCACAGCTATAATATCGTTTCTTTTTGAAACATTAAGTTCGTATTTAGCAG
>JBBSJV010000014.1:0-20103 GCA_038256935.1 Patescibacteria group bacterium | reverse complement strand
GGCCGTTGAGGTAGTGGATGTGAACAGCTTGCATGGCGTGGCTCGATTCCCGGGTTGGCACTGATGGTGCAAGGCTACCGCAGCGACAGGCACAAGGAAATTCAATTTCCTTCTGTCAATGTATTGATAATGTTTATCAAAAATTACAAGAACTAGAAGTGCAAATTTTAGATTCACCTACATTTTACACAGAATACAGCCAAGGTTATTACACAGTTTTTTGGCAGGATTTAAATGGTTTTAAGATGGAATTTATGTGTTATGAAAAGGTAAAAGAAACTCCTGTTTGATGTACTTTCTACTCTACTATAGGATCTCTCGTCGCTTCGCTCTGTCGAGATGACAAATAGAGTTTTGGATTCAAACTACACAGGTACCGCACTAATAGTAACAAGTCCAATAGCCCCATACTTCAAGAAGTAAGAAGGATTAGCTTGATAGTATTTACCATCAGTAGTTTTAATCTTTACTTCAAAGTCCCACTTAGGATCTACTTGAGCTTGCTTAGTTAGAAGTCCTGAACAAAGAGAGCCTGTAGAAGCTGTAGTTTCTTTAATATTAGTATAACTACTACTTCCATAAACTCTAGTAGAGATAGTACAGCTTTCTATTTGAGAGGTAATTACAGTTGAAACAACTGATAATCTTAGATCCTGTTGTCCAAACTTAGGAGGGTTTGCCTTCGTTGGGTTAAAGACTATTTCGTTTTCGAAGAGGATACAGGGACGGGTTTGGGTGCAGGTGTTGGTGTCAACTGGGGCGGTGACAGTGATAGTCTTTCCAGTATCAGCTGTAGTCGTACCAGTTTTTGCTTTTAGTGGCTGAGTGTCTAATGTTGTAGTTACTGGAACGTTAGTACAAGTTACTGTTTGTCCTGTTTGAGTACAACTTCCACTAGGGTTAGTTCCAACTCCTAATTGAAAATCAGTTGGGATTTGATAACCAGATTTTAAAGTACCTGTACATGTAGTTGTAGTTCCAGCTACTACACTATTATTAGTTCCACAGGTTAGATTTTCAAAAGGATCTGTAACATTGCCTGTGCCAATATTGGGTAGATCTGGAGCAGTAATGGTTTTAGGAGTTACATTAATTGTTTTTCCAGTATCAGCTGGTGCATTAGTGCCTACTGCTGCTTGGATTTTTCTAGTTCCTGTAGTAGAGCCTGCTGGCATATTAGCACAAGTGAAGTTTTGAGCTGTAAACGTACAAGTTATTCCAGTTTGCCCTTCTACATTTAGTTTTAATCCAGTAGCAGGAGGTGTGATTCCTGCTGGTAGCGTGCCAGTACAAGTAGTAGTTGAGTAGGCTACAGCATCGCTACATTGTAGATTAGTAGCTGCAGCAAAAGTTTGTCCATTGATTCCACCAACAATATCGTTATGGGTTAACTGTCTTGTAGCAACTAAAGTAACCGTTCCTTTACTAGGGTACCAAGCTACATTTGGCTGGTGAATAACAATGGTCTTACTACCTGCTGTCCCATTAGTTGTAGGCAGGTTTGTACATGTAAGGACTGCTCCAGCTACGGTACAAGCGTTACTATTTCCTAAGAAACTAGCAGCATCAGTTGCTGTATTTCTGACTCCAGCAAATAATCCTGAGTCTGGTATATTGTATTGACCGTTAGGAGATCCTGTTAGAGGGAAAGTACAAGTAGTTACTGGAGTACCTATTGCAACGCTAGTAGGAGTACAAGTTCCAGTTCCAACTAAAGCGTTATCTATTGTATAACCTGTGGCAGCTGCTGTAGTTGTAGATCTACAAGTAGTAGCAGAAGCTATGGCATGGCCTGCAGGGCAGGTGGAGGTGTCAGTTACTGTGTTAGTAGCAGTTGCTGCGTATGAGGTATTAGCAAATCTTAGACCTGGGACGTAGTGGAGAATATAGCCATATCTAATAGCTCCACTTGAAAACTCAGTCTCAGTTATCATACCAATTCCACAAGCTGGCTCACTCAATTGAGCAATTTTAATTACACCAATAACATTTGGAGCATACGCAGGTCTATAGGTTAATCCTTGACCTAAATCTCCGGGATCACATGAACCTACAATATTGTATGAAACAACTGATGAGAATGGCTGGTTTGAGGTACTTTGTCCAACATTAACTGCACATAAAGGCCTAATGTTGGGATGTCCAGGGTAACTTGGGAAATATGTGCCTCCCAAAAAACATCCATCTTGTGTTTGGATAGGAGTCGTTGTACTTGCCACACAAGTAGTGCCACTTGCAGTTCCACCGTTTGGACAAGTGTAGCCTGTTGATAAACAATTGCCATCAGTTTGTAAAGTTCCACCACTAGGACATACTCTCGCTGTAGTTTCTGTTGACTGACAACCAGAGCCATTCCAAGTATAGTTAGCAGGGCAATTGATACCGGCTTGAGCGGTATCACCGCCTTGATTGACTAAATTGAAAGCTATAAAAGAAAATAATATTAAAAATAAAATAGCAACTACAGAGATCAAGGTTTGAGGAGCATTTATTATTAATTTCAGTTTTTTTAATAGTTGATTTTGTTTAGGTGTTGGCTTAGTTGTTAAGCTTTTACCATCAAAATTTTGTGACATTCTTTTTATTTATGTTTATTACTGAATATTATATCAAACATTTTATATTTACACAAATGCTGATAAAATTACCTGTCTGTAATGTAGAAAGTTAAAATACTTGAAATTGAGACTAAAACATCGGCATGAAGATATTATTCTTAAGGACTTCATCTACCTTATTTTCATCGTAATCTTTACTTAGCTTAGATACTAGATCAAAGGCGTTGTTTAATTTTTGGCTGCTAGGATCTATTTCAGCGCTAAATAAAACCACTTTACCATCTACCTGGCTTAACCAAAATATATCATTTGCATAGTCCTCCATTTCTTTTGAATTCTTAAAGCTAATACCTTGTTTATCTTCTGAGTTAACTAATGTACAAATTTCTTCCCCAAGAGCCACACATTCCTTTTGAAGATTGAATTCTTTTGAAGATGTGTTCAGGATAAACAATCTAATATATTGCGACTTTGATGAGTCTGGATCATTACTGTTATTGGCATAACCATACTCAGTACCTTCATATCTTTCGACCATACATTCTATTAAGCTATAGAAATATGAAATATAATCAGCACATGTCGATTCGGATGGTTTTTTCAAAGGTGAGTAAACATTATTCAAAAACCATTTTTGAGTATTATCTTGTATGATACTACTAACATATCGAGTGGATTCAGAAACCTCAGTAATACTTTGTTTTGGCTCCATCCTTACAGTTGCATTGATTCTGTTATCCATCCTTTGGCCAATATTAGCCACCTCCTCAGAACTCAAAAGATTTAGATTTAAATCATAATTTTTTTGCTGTACCATTTCATAATCATAAATTGTAAATAAGTAATAACTGCCATTAAAGGTAAAAGAAATATTTACGTATTCCGAATATACCATCCCATTTTCATCTTTATATTGGACTGTATGAGATGTTGCATTAATTTTTGTGTTATCAATTAAAACATTGGCTTCTCCCTTGATAATATTAGAATCTCCATAATTGACCTTGAGGTAGCGATCAACTTCTTGTGCAGATTTTAGAATATAATAGTAGTCGTTAGATTCTCTACTATAAGCATAAACGTGTAACATATCTTCAAAATACCAACTTGTTTCTGGATCATAAGACGGATCATAGTCCTTGGTGTACACTAATTTTGAGTATTCTTTATTATCATAATTGCTTATATCCAGCTCCATTGATTCTTTATTCATTTGATTACTAGTTAGAATATTATATTTTGAACTTGATTCCTTAAATGTTTTTGCTAGTTGAGAAACTGCGTTGACATTGTATCCAAAGTAGCGATCAGCTTTTATAGGTTTAACTTCATTATTTCCAACTTCTTTAGTATTGAAAACTTCATCTAAGGTATTTATTTCCTGCTGAGCTTCTAATATATACTTACTATAGGAAACCACTTCATCACCTTGGAGATACTCTGCATAAGCAACTTTAAAAGTTTCTGGATCAAGCAAATATCTAAATGAATCAGTTTCTGAATAACTTACAGAATAGACCTGATAAGTTTTACCATCTCTTTGGGTCGGATCTGCTTTTTTCCAATAATCACTCTCTGCAATCGATTTGTAAAATTCTAATTCTCTATTTTGATACTGTGCATCGACTCCATAACCAACACCATAAAAATATGCTGGGCTGGTATATTCTTGGCGAATTGCATATTTTCCTCCTTTGTAGTCAACATCGTAAGTAGGTGTGGATAATCTAAAATCAAATATCTTTTCATTTTGAGAAGTTACATATTTTTAGTTATTAGCACTTGCCCAAGTCTCTTTAATATGTGGCTTACTAGGATCATAAAGATCGCTCTTTGTCATCGTAGTGTTTTGTGAAGGTTTGTAGTATTCTTCAGACTTAGAATACCATATTGCCAAATCATCAACTTTATTTTGTTTTACAAGCTGAGCTGCTCTGACTTGATCAATCTTTACTATTTCACTAGTATTTTGCAGACTTGATCCACTAGTAGAGGGTGGCGTAGCTGGTGTTTGGCTTTGAGTTTGAGTGCTTTTAGTATCTTCTATTTGACTAATTTTAGATACAGATAAGCCATTTGTAATTAATTCTATTCTATTTCTAGCTCTGACTTCATCCGGCTCATCCTTATCGAAACTAAGTAATGTGACATCAATTATTTTAGGTTTTTGAGTATCTGTTAATTCAGGGGTTGAGCTACTAGTATTACTACTTTGAGGCTGATTTTTAACTTCCTCCACTGGTTCGTTATTTCTGGAAGTTATAATGATTCCTGCAACTATTGAGATGATACAAAATAAAGATACTGCAAATATCCATTTAAATCGATTATTTTTCCACCAAGGTTTGCTTGTAGTTTTTTCTGAAGTAGAAGGAGTGTTTAACTGCATATATTGTATATAATATTTAATCTGAAAACATTACAACTCATTGTTAAACTTTTAGCAATTATTTCTTAGGTGTAACCCAATATCCAAGGTATTTACCAAAAATTCCTCGCAGTTGTACATCCAGTGCTGGAGGTCCCCAAAATAGATAAATAAAAGGAGAGATGGCAAATTGTATGGAGATAATTAACCAGCTAAACCAAGTGGGCTTGTTGTGCTTAAGAGCACGGACTGCAATGTAGCGAAGGGTAATGTAAGTGGAAATCGCTAAGAAAATAAAACTAAGCCAAGCAAAATACTGAGTAAAAATCCACAGATTAAGCTGTATTGCTGAGCCATTGAAAGCTGAGGTGGAAAGAATTGCAGGAATAAACACAATTACTGAAAATAAAATTGGTGAAGTGGACCAGAAAAAATGATTTAAAAATTCTAATCTGATGTGTCGGATACGGTCTCGAATATCGATTTCTTTACCTTCTTCTGTCCAAAAAAAGTTTTTGAATTTGTATGGAAACCCTTCTATCCCGCCCCAAGCCCAGCGTTGCAATTGGCGATATTGGTTGGAAATGGTTTCAAAAGCATCATCACCAACCACAGCATCTCCTTCAAAAGTCCCATAAAATGGCAGTACTCTGAACTTTCCTTTGAACGTAACCAAACACTTGGCGTACAAAAGACTATCTTCAGCGATCACTTCACGATTCCAAAAATCAATCTTTCGCAAGACCTGCAATGGCACCGCATAATTTGCAAAAAACCCTAGTTCATCGCTTAGCGAGCTAAGAATCATATACCAAATGCTGGTGTTTACAGCTACCAGTCTTGGGAAAATATGGGCATCAAAGAAGTTGTTGGTGTAAATTGGCAGTGGCTGAAACCCTGCTTGCTGTCTATCTGGGGTCAAACAAAATCTAAAGGAAAGCATCTGGAAAAAATTATCCCCTACCCTAGAATCAGCATCAAGACTAGTCAGAACCGTCAGATCTGGATCACGTTTTGTAGCCTGTACAAAGAGTGAAGCTTGTCTTCCTCCCCAATCTTCATTACTAGCCTTTCCTTTAATTTCACCAACTAATCCATCAGGGTGTTGGGTAAAGACCACCGTTAATTGTTTTTTGTTTGGTTTTATATCTTTCCAAGCAGCATTTTTGTAATCCAGTTTTTCATGTTGATTATTGTAGACTATATCTAGATCACTTTCTGAAATGTTATAAGTATTGAGCCATTTGTGTTGACTGATTTGCTCACGAAGCATGGAGTTGAATTCTTCTTTCATCCTACCTTCTTGAGAGATAAAAACTGTGAGTTTATCAAGTGGATAGCCAGAGTCAAAAATGGATTTGAGAGATCTTGAGATGACTTCACTGCTTTCATTGTAAACGGCAAAAATGGGAACGTGAAAGACTCCATTAAATTCAGCGTATTTAGTATTTTGAATGTCTTTGTAGTTTTTAATATCTTCATTGAGTCTATGCCCCCAATCCAAAGTGTTAATGTGTTTTTGTCTGAGACTTTCGAGGATTTTGATACCCTTTTCTTCCCCGCTTGATAAACCGTCTAAAGTTTCAACCCAGTTTACAGATTCCCATCTACGTAGGTTTTTGTAAGTATAGATGGTGTAGATACCATGCATACTAGTCTTTAAAACCATCAAAAAACTATAGATAATAATAAATATGGCTAATAAAACAGGAGAAAAAATACCTAATAATATCAAGACTATCAAAAAGCTAATAGCAACGTAGCCAATCAAACCTTCTAAAACTCTGTATCTAAAGGTCTGGCGATCTTGGGAAATAGTGGTTTTTGGCATGAAAAAAATTTATTCGATTATTCTAACTGGAATAACTAAAAGATCACCTTGTTTGGCAGGAAAGTTGGCAATAATATTGGCTCTTGTTTTTTGATACCTTGCTTGATCCTGGTCTATTTCGTCTTCTTGAAGCTGATCTAAAGTGATTTTAGCTATTACTTGAGTAGCTGATATGCCAGTGACATCTACCTCTTGAAGTGTCTCCAAATAATCTAAGACATTAGATAGCTGATCGCTGTATTTATTTAAAAACTCTTGATCTGGATCAGAACTAAGCCTTGATAAAGAGGCTATTTTTTTGACTATTTGTGGGGTAATTGAAGACATATTAAAAGGCTACATTATTATTTCGATAAACTGAAAGAGAATCTGGCTCAATACAAAACTGGTTGTTACTAACTAATTCCGATAAACACTGGAGATTGTCAACCCAAGTCACAGGGTAATAACCAACTATAGCTTGGTTTTGAAACTCACCATCATACCATAGAGAATATACCTTTGACTCGGTATAAATAAACAACCTACTCCATTCAAAATTATAGACTAATCTGATATCTTGCAAATCTGATTCTTGGATTTCAAGCTGACCTAAA
Source organism: Patescibacteria group bacterium (assembly GCA_038256935.1). Lineage (GTDB taxonomy): Bacteria > Patescibacteriota > JACMRA01 > JACMRA01 > JACMRA01 > JBBSJV01. The sequence goes on along the minus strand of JBBSJV010000014.1, from coordinate 12,750 downwards.
CTTTGGACAGTGTTGCGATTAAGGTTATAGGCAAAGAGTTTATTGTCGCTATTTAGCCAAAAAACAACGTTTTCATATGCGCCAAAAAATTTCACGTCTCCAGCCACCATCATCCTGCTTTGGTTATTAGCATCCGGTAGATAATATAGCTTGTTATCCATTTTAAAAGCCATTCCAAAATACACAGCCTGTGCACTAAACCCGTTAAAGATAGGCTCTACATCAAAGTTTTTGTCGAAATTATAAAATAATGAGCTGCTTCTTGGGAAATCATTGGGATTAAAACTAGTTCTATCTTCCCTCAAAACATTACTTCCCTTCCAAAGCCAGATGGCATCTGGTATTTCGGTAAAGCTTAGACCGCTGTATCCACTATCAACAAAAGCTATCTGATCAGTTTCTAGATCTAGCGTCCACAAGGCTCCAGAAGTATCCATACTCAGCAATTGTCGATTGTTTAATCTCACAATGGAAACAAATTCTTGAGGGTATGTATATAAATCTAAGACTTGCCAGCTACTACCTGGGACTTGGTATAGTACATATCCGTTTTGGCGATTCCAATAGATATTATCATATAACTCTACCCACCAACCAACTTCGATGTCTCTGTTAAAATTATTTACAATAACTTGAGGCTGACCTTGAAACCCACCGATACCTATTGATTGAATAGCATAAACTGACTCGCTTCTAGATAGCTGCTGTTCTACTAGAATATAATTTGGTGATAAAATCGATACTAGTTTTGTATCATCTGAAGGATTTTGAGTGTATTCTGGCTGACTTGGAAGCAGTCTCATTTTACTTATCCTAGCTATGGAATTAACATCTTCTTTACCAGCTATAGTGAACTTATCTGTAAGAAAATCTGGATGAGTGATTTCCATGGTAAAAGATATTCCATCACCTGTTCTAAATTCTGTAGGAGTAGTAAATTCTCTGGATTGAAACGGAATAGTAGCACCTCTTGGAGTAGTTTCGACTTTGACATTGAGAGTGTTATCAAGGTTTTTCTCCTGTAAATCAAAATCGTACCCCAAAGATAAAATGATCAAAAAAGGTAGCGACACAATATAAAAAACTGCAAAAAGCGTAAAAATGGTTTGTCTAAACCCCGATGTCATATGTTAGATAAACTTTTACTGATTTTGGTTCAAATGTCAATGTCAAAGGCAAAAAACGTAAATGTATAGGTAATCCCATACATGACTTAGACAACGCAGGCCACAACTGTTTGAGCAACATTACATGTATAGTAAGTTTTAGTTGTCTAGCGAGTTTTTGTGGTCAAGTGTCTAGGTTAGGTGTGGATTAGCTATATAGACTGCTTAAACAAGTTTCTTAAATTTTAATATTGAGCCTTGGTTTAACTTGGAGGTCTTTTCTGGGTTTGGTAGATCTAAAAGAGTAGGTATAAGGTTACTTGTGCGGCAAGGAGTGGAGTTTTTACTAGCAGTAGCGGATTTATTTCCTAATATCCAAACTAGGTCACCACCGTCAAAATCGACTTCAAATTGATTAATTTGCCTACCTGATTGGAACTCTACTGGTTGAGATCTATCTTTTGGAAGTGGAGAAAAATAATTATCTTCAGTTATTGTAACCTGGTTTGAGTTGGGATTATTATATCCAAATTTAGCTTTGTAAATGGTTTTTCCTGTGATTTCTACAGTGCTAACACACTCCAAGACAGGGCTAACTTCTAAAAGAGTAATTTCTTTTGCTTCAATATTAACCGTAATAGTTTCAGTTGCGGTATTTACTCCATCGCTTACTATATAGCTAAAAGTATCTGTTCCAGCATCTATCAAGGCGGTATAGGTAATTGAAGATTCATCAAAAATAATACTACCTAATGATGCTTCAGTAACTGCTGTAATAACAACTGAGTCTTTACTAGGGTCATTATCTAGCGGTTTTAGATTTAGAGTTTGACCTATTTCAATATTGTAAATATCAGGTTGAGTCAGTAGTATTTCTTGGCTAGAAGAAGACTTGATTTCAACTTTTACCACAGCCGTTTTAACTACATCTGAAAATAGAGATTTCACTTCATACACTATGTCTAATTCTTGAGTTTGCTCAGACTCAGTGGTTGCAATTGTTAAATTATTTTCTTGATCAAGACTTGTTTCAATTGATTCTGGAGTTTCAAGTATCTTGACTTCATACAGACTTGGGTTAGTTGGAGTAATTGTATCATTTTCTAAAATTGCCACTGTAGCTGTAGCACCTGACTGTATCTCGACTTGATCTTCTTTAAGCTCCATTATTTGATCAACGACTTCAAACGTGGCGGCAAAGCTACTAAATAAGCCACCTTGGTCGGCCAGCCAAAAAGTCATTTCATAGCTACCTTTTTCAAATATTTGCCTTAGATCTAACGTGTCACCTAGATAATAGCCCTCTCCCAAAATATATTCCCCGCCCCTATAAACAAATACACTATATTCTTCAATCTCAGCAATTGTACCATCGCTTTGCAGTAGATCATCACTAATATCAAGAGTAATCTGAGGCTGGAAACTGGATGCAAAGGTCTGATTATCTAAGTCAGTTTTGTAGATGGTTTCTGTGATGTTTTCGATTTTTGGGTACTGATTTTTACTATCCAAGCACTTTGGATTACTAATATTAGGTGCTTTTTGTTCATAGACAAGGTAACAAAGATTCAACCTTCCATTAAAATACTGAGGCAAATTTATCCTGTCTATACCAACTCCAGAGCCAAGCAATGCTTCCAATTGATAAGAGTTTAAATCCGGGCGTAAAGTCTTTAAAATACCAGCACTAGCTGCCACAATTGGCGAAGCCATAGAAGTCCCATCAAGATAGCTGTATCCTCCAAGTGATTGCGGGTAGGTACTGTAAATTCCCTCTCCAGGAGCTGCAACGTCAACCCAGGAGCCATAATTTGAAAACCAGCTTAGACTATCACTACTATTTGTTGAGGCTACAGAAATCACGCCAGGGTAATTTGCTGGGTAGGCAGGAGTATTTACCCCATCATTTCCTGCTGCAGCTACTACGATAATCCCATTTGCAATAGCAGTATTGATTGCATTATCTACAAATTGAGAATAATAAGCTGTGGTCAAACTAAGATTGATTACAGTTGCCTTTTTATCTACAGCTTCATATATTCCAAGGCCTATTAAATAATCATCAGATACAACCTCATCGTCTTCAATACTTTGGTTGTTGTTAAAATCAGCGTGGTAAAAAACATTCACTGGCATGACCTTACAAGTACTGCAAGTGCCTGTTATACCAATTCCATTATTTGCTTTAGCAGCTATTATCCCGCTAACATGGGTGCCATGACCGAAAAGATCTTGAGCATTTGCATCTTTTATAACTTGATATTGATTGTTATTTATATCTCTATAGCCAAATCTAGTTGGATCTACAATTTGCCCTTCAAATTCAGGGTGAGAAAGATCTATACCAGTGTCAATTACTGCAATTTTTTGAGTTGATGAATCTGGCAAATCCATGTTTGTGAAATCTATATCGCCGTCGTATTTGCCTGGAATATCTATATTTCCATACTGCTGGGTGTTTTGTCCGCGGTTATTGAGATACCACTGCTTTTCAAATTCTGGATCATTAAAGGATTGGATGGTGATGATATGATTTGGCTCCGCGACAGCAATATTTAATTGGTTTTTAAGACCTGGATTATTTGCAAGTAAATTTTGAATAGATTTAAAAATGCTGCTTTCACTAACTTCTTTAGTGGTTTTATAGTTTATCAAACTGGCATAGGCGTTGTCATCTATAACCACCACTTCATCCCAGCCCATAAGATTTTGCAAGCTAGTTACATCAATTGGGTTTGAGTTGTTTTTAGTCAGAATTATTTCATTAGTCGTTGTAACTTTTGTGTTATTAACATTTTCTAAGACGGGGTTTGCAGGTAAAACTTGAGAGTTTTTGGGATCTACTTGGTCCGGAATGAATTTGGAAGTGTTGTTCTTTTGGGCCAAGTTAAAGTCTTGATTATTATCTTGGATTTGCTCTGAAGCCTTATCTGAACTGCCTGCAAGCTCTTCTTGCTCTGTATAAACACTGGCTATGTCTTTACTTTTGGCTTTTAGGCTGGAATTTGCATAAATATTTCCTGTAAAACTATTAAAACTTAAAATACCAACAAAGGGTAAGGCCATCAATAACAAGCTCAAAATTGGTAGTTTTAGACTCGATAAGAGATTTTTAAGACCCTGATTATTACTAAGAAAACTAGTTTTAGGGTTAGTTTTTATGGGTGTTTGAGGAACGCTGGCGGTAGTATCTAAGTCCTCCAAAAAAGAATTATTACCAGATAATAAATGCTTATAATCCCTTATTTTAGACATAGAACAGTTGGATATTTCATCCACATTTATTCCAATTCTGTCTAGTAAAAATTTGATTTGATAGTTTCCAAAAAATAAGCTAGACTAATTACATAAATACAAAAAATGTTTGAAGCCCAAGTTTATTCGAAATTTATTGACCTATCCAAAAGTTTTAAAGGTTTTTACATTATTGGCCTTGGGGCATTTTTATCAGTGCTAGCCTTTTTGGTGTACACAAACATCATTGTTACCATAACCTTAGTTGCTTGTACAATTGTTTCCTTTGTAGTTCTGACTCGCCCTCAAAAACAAATCTTACTCAAAGTCGATAATCAAAACATTACTCTTGAAAACGATATTATCCCTTTACAATCGGTAATTTCATGGGCAATTGTAGATCTTGGAGATACCTTGGAATTTGTGATTCAAACCACTAGCCTGATTCAAGACTTTCACTATTTCTACATCAATGAAAATGAGGCAGTTGTAGCCAACATTATCGAGGTTTTTAGTAATTATTTCCCTTACGATGAAAACATCACCAGACTGAATAAATCTCACAATTTCTTGAGAAACTGGGGTCTAAAGTAAGTTTTTAAAAAATTATATCATATTTTGTCATACTGAACTCGTTTCAGTATCTTTTCCCTTAATTTATTCTGAAAGACCCTGAAATAAATTCAGGGTGACAGGCCAGTTAATTATATCCTGTCTTTGAAATAATTGGCTTTTCAAAAGTAACAGAAGATTTGTAAAAAAAATAAACTAATTTAATACTTGTTTTTTCATTTCCTGCGAAGCCATAGCGTACCCTCCATCGCTACCATCGACAAAATGGACTTCAAACTGGTTATTAGGAAATACCAAACAAGTAATTAGTGAAGCAGTATTAACAAACAATCCGTAGTAGATATTTTGTTTTACATACTCATTTTGCAGATACTTCTCAAATTTTTGAATCTGCTTATCATCAGCTGAGATAGTCATTTTTAGACTTCCATCAAGTTTGATAAAATCGCTATGTAGAAAATTATTATTTTTCTTGGTCTCAACATTTTCCTTGATTTTTGGGGTGGCCATTGTAATTCCGAGTAAATTTTCAGCGTATATTCGAATTAGCTTTTGGATTCTACCGATTTTACTGCTAACATTTAGTTTGGCATCAAGGCCTAGAGTTTGAGGTTTTAGCGAGAGCTTCATGTCTTCAATAGATAATGGATTCAAGTCCTCATTGCTACCAAATATCTCTTTGATTGTCTCCAAAATTTGGCTGTATTGACTATCTCCAATTCTAGATTTGATTATTATTGATAAGCTTTTTCCCCTACTAGATTTGATAGGTTCCCACCTGCAAGTAAACCCACTAGCTTTGAGCGTAACCCCTTTCATAATGTCTTTTGTGAGGACCTCGTATTTATCAGAAGATTTAGCCCAACTTTCTACTACTTCGCTTCCTTGTCCTAAAAAAATTGCTTGTACAAATTTGTCACTGACTTCTAACTTACCTAAACTAAGATCAAAACCAGCGTCATATAGATCTTTTATTGGGATTATACTACATCTGATTTGCAGGCCTAAATCACGGGCTAGTAACTTGGCCTGAGCTAAATGCTCAATCGTGGCCTGTCTAAGATCCTCTGAAATAACCATCATGGCCCCATCTCCTCCAAAACTAAAAGGAATGAGTTTATAATTTTCTTCATTGATATCCAGTACTGCTGAGATAATGGCAGCATTTATAGCATTTACTTCTTTGTATTTACCCTGCTTGATGGCTTCAGTACTTTTGATAATATCAGTTAAAACTACATATTGATCCTGCGGAATGGAAACAGTTTGTCCATTTTTTATCAATTCTGCTAGGTCAGTATAAGGCTTTAAACCCTGATAATAGTTGTTTTTGATCACTGGTTTATGAAAGCAGTTTTTACCACTTTTGTAAATAGTTGCTCATATTTATTTGCTAATTTCTTCCTTGTTTCTAATTATAAATTAAATGCCAGAATCTGAGCTCAAACTCACAGTTTCAAACGTACCCCACAAACCAGGGGTGTATCGCTATTACGGTGAAGGTGGAGAGCTTTTATACATTGGTAAGGCCAAGGATTTGAAAAAAAGAGTCAGTAGTTATTTTCAAGAAGGAAGACCCAAAAACCAAAGACTCACCTTGATGATATCCCAGATAAAAAGGATTGAGTACACTGTTGTTGCAACTGAAAGAGAGAGTATTATTTTAGAGGCAAACTTGATCCACCAACTACAGCCCAAATACAATATCCAGCTCAAAGATGATCGCAGTTATCTATACGTTAGATTTCATAACCGAGACCCAATCCCCACCGTTTCACTAACCAGGCGAAAATACGACCCTACCAGTGACTATTTCGGCCCCTACACCAAAAGAGCTGGCATTTGGAATACTCTAAGGACTCTAAGAACAATATTTCCCTATTGTCAGGAAAAAATACCACAGCCTAGACCTTGTATGTATGTAGGTATCAAGCAATGTGATGGAATTTGCGTAGGCCAAGAAAGCATGGATGATTACCTCAAAAAGCTAGATCAAATTAAAAAAGTCTTGCAGGGTAACACCGTCGAAGTAGAAGAATACATCAATGACAAAATCTCAGCAGCAGTAACTATCCAAAACTTCGAATTAGCAGCTCTTTGGCGGGATAGACTTCATGTACTTCGAGATACAATTGCCGCTCAAAAAGTAATCTTACCACAGCCAACAGACCTGGATATTGTAAGCTTGATTTTCAAAAGTGATTCTGAAGGATTGGAGATTGGAAGCGTGTTTGTACAGACTATAAGAAGTGGGAAAATGGTCAATGTTAATAACTTTTTACTAACTGGTAGCAGTGATAGTGAAGAACAAAATCAAACAATTGAAGCCAAAACCAATGCTTTTTTGCAGCGTTTTATGCAGTCCTATTATAGTTTTAAAAATATTGAAGCACCGGTACTTATCGAGTGTTTTTATGATAATCAAGAAATAACCGTATGACTATTGGAATCGACCCAGGAACGGCCACAGTAGGATATGCAGTTTGCCAAGGAAACCGTTTTACCCCAGAGATCCTAGATTATGGTGTCTTACATACAGACCCACTCCCAGAAGACATGTTACACTTTAGATTACTTGAACTTGGTAATGATCTGGAACACATATTGCAAAAATATAAACCAGATAGAGCAGTCATTGAGGAGTTGTTTTTCTTTAAAAATCTCAAGACAGCTATCTCAGTAGCCCAAAGCCGTGGAATGATTATTTACCTACTTGCTAAATACAAAATTGAGGTAATTAATATGACCCCATTGGAGCTAAAACAACAATTATGCGGCTACGGAAGAGCACCCAAAAAACAAGTCCAAGAGATGGTCAAAAGAGTCTATCACCTAGATAAAATCCCAAAACCAGACGACGCAGCTGATGGCTTAGCCTTAGCTTGGATCGGTTTGTAGAGGCTAGCAAGGATCACCATTTCTTCTCGCCATTTCCCGTAGCGGAACCCTTGAGGTTCCATCTTCTATCGGTATTTCATTATAATGGCAGAACTCACCCTTGAGAGGTCAAGAGAAATTCTTTTGACATAAATTAATTTGTAATATAGAATTAGTAAATCACGATAACCGGCTACCCAAAGACTACGTGTCTAGGACTATGCCGGTTTTTTATTTACCTTAATTTCTAAACGCTTACGCAATAGATTAACAAATTTCATTTTATCATCAAATTTTCTAAGTAAGGAGGAGTATCTAGTTTTATTTGGTATCAATAAACATTCTAGCTTTTCTTGTTCATTAAGATACTCGACAAGACAGTGAAAATCACCATCGCCCGAGACAATTACAGCTGAATCATAATTTGGATATTCTATCATTGCATGTAAAACAAGCTCTGCGTCGCAGTTTCCTTTTTTGACTCCATAATCTAAGATAGGTTTGTGAACAATTATGTAACCCATCTTTTGCAAACTGGTATAAAGCGATTGATTAGTAGGGTCATAACCTATAAACAGAAAAGCTCTAGTTACTCTTAAATTATCCTTAAGATAAATATAAAATTGTTCAAAATCAAGCTTCCAACCTTTATATAAAATCTGTCCACGCTTATTTCTAACATCATTTCTAATTGATAAATTCAGGTTTTGAGAATCAATAAAGGCATAAATTATTTTCTTTTTGTGTTGCCCACTCATATAAAAGTATATTAATACAACTGTAAAACTTTTGGCAAATTTAAAAGAGCTATTAATAAAAATCTGCTTATAATTATCTTTTTATTATTGCACAGTGTATAAATTAATTTATAATAAAAATCTGATAAACTACCTTGCTAAGCTAAAACAACAACTGTGCGGATACGGAAGAGCTCCCAAAAAACAAGTCCAAGAGATGGTCAAAAAAGTCTATCACCTAGATAAGATCCCCAAACCAGATGACGCAGCTGATGCGTTGGGACTTGCTTGGATTGGGTTGTAAAATCAAGCATGGCCATTTTCCATTTTTTTCTGTAGCGGAATCCTTGCGGTTCCATTTTTATTGACTCCAATTTTTATTTCATTAACTAGCTTTAACCATTAATTTAATACATATTGACAAACTTTATACTAAAGTGTACACTTATATTGATATTAAACTAAATACTTTACTTATGAAAACAATCGAAGCCAGCCTTCTCGATATTCGTAAAAACCCCAACAAATACTTGGGTGAAATTGGTAAAACTCCAGTTTCTGTGACTAAAAGAGGCAAAAAAGTAGCTGTAGTAATAGACCCAGAGACTGCTCAAGAGTTTTGGAAATGGAAAGAGCAAGAGGAATTGAAACAGTTATATTTTGAATCCAAAAGCAAGTTTGAAAAATATGGAAAACAGTTTTTAAAAAGCAAGAGTCTTACTAATAAAAATCCAAGTGTGGATGAATTGGTTAATATATTGGCAAATGATTAAAGCAATTTTAGACACAAATATTATCATTTCAAGTTTAGTTTTTGGTGGTAAAATTCAACAAATCATGAATTCTGTTTTCAACCAAGATTTTGAAATGATAAGCTGTTCTCAACTTGAAGATGAAACACTTAGAATTTTAGTTTCCAAATTTGGCTTTAGCTTTGAGGATTTAACTCTTGCCAAAAAACTCTTAAAAATAGCCACAATTTACGAGATCCAAAAACCTTACCCCAAAATAAGTAGAGACCAAAATGATAATTACCTACTTTCATTAATTGAGGTTTCATCTCCTCAACTATTGATAACAGGAGACAAAGATTTATTAGTACTGAGCAAGTATAAGAATTGTAAAATTATAAAAGCTAGTGAATTTTTAAAATCATTTGAGATCTAACCCACCCCTCTAATACCCTTATAGTTGACAAAGGTCTCAGTCATTGGCTGAATATTGGGTATATGTCTGGAAAACTCAAAATTATACTTAGCCTTGGCTTAATCTTTGTAATTATTGTCGCAGGTGGTTTGGTGTATTTGTATTCTGAGGATTTAACTCAAAAACAAGATACTGCTCAAGTGCCTCAACCGATACTTGTAAGTCAAAGCCGTGAGGATTATGATCATGAGGTGGTCTTTTCAGATCATGGAGCAGTCTGGGCTGCAGATTTCATTCCAAATAGTGATTTGATGCTGGTTACAGCAAGCTCTGGATCACTTTATCTTGGCAATCTAGCAACTGCTGAAATAGACACAATTTCAGGATTACCTCAAATTAGCACAGCTGGCCAAGGAGGGCTTTTGGATGTGACTGTAGCTTCTGATTATGATTCTGAATCAAACCCTTTAATTTATCTTACTTATGCAGTCTCTGCCTCTGGTGGGACTACAACTGAACTGGCTAGGGCAAATCTTGATATCGATCAAACTAATTTGAATCAGCTGGAGGTGCTATTTACTGCCCAACCTGCCCGCAACTCTGGAGCTCACTTTGGATCAAGAGTCGTTGATGACGGGCAATATCTATATCTGACAATTGGTGATAGAGGTGATAAAAACTTCACTGATCATGTCGCTCAAGACACCACAAATGTCCTTGGCTCTACACTGAGACTAAACAGGGATGGTAGCATCCCCCAAGATAATCCTTTTGTTAATGATTCAAATTTTGCCCCTGAAATTTATGCCTATGGCCAGCGAAATATCCAAGGAATGACTATCAACCCGCAGACAAATCAGATCTACCAAAGCCAACACGGAGAGCAAGACGGAGATCAAATCCATATTTTAGAAGCTGGTGGAAACTATGGCTGGCCTATAGTTCATGAAGGCTGCACTTACGGATCAGGTAATCCAATTGGAGGAAGTGCTAGAGATAGTGATGATTATGTCAGTCCATCTTTTTGGTGGGATTGTGGCAGTGGAGGCTTTCCCCCTGCCGGCATGGATTTTTATACAGGAACTGATTTTGAAAGCTGGAACGGTGATTTGTTTGTAGGAGGACTGGCTTCAAGGTATTTAGCCAGATTTGAAGTCACTAGTAATGGACTCAATCAAGTCGATTCAATGTTTACAGAAAATGGCTGGAGAATCAGAGATGTGGTGATGAGAAATCAAGACGGTCATATGTATCTAATAGTGGAAAGTAGCGGAAGTGAATCTGTGGTTAGGGTTATCTGATTATTTTTGTTTAGTATTTTCTAGAAGATAAATCTCTATGAATGAAGGGCGAGATTACTCCAAAACAGAATAATTCACGAACTCTAGTACATCATCTTTGATAGTTTCAAACTCACTTTGACTCACCATTTCACCACTCTTTGTAACTTCTATTCTATTCAGATAATAACTTTCTCGAGAAGTGTTTGTGGGGTGATTGATAAGATTTAGATTCTCCTGAGCACAAAATAAAATATCAGATATATTACTTTGGTTGGTAAAGCTTTGGGCAACATTTCTAAAGTTTGGATCATCTGGTAGATAAATATTGCTTGCAGGAAGAAGCTGGGATTGTAAGTTAGCTTTATCCTCAAAAATATACCACCCTGCATTAAGTTTAATTAGCTGTTTTAGATCTTCTTTGAAATAACAAAAGAAACCAGATTGAGGTGAAAACCTTCTTACTAAATACACCTGGATAGTGTAATCGTCTTTAGTTTGTGTTATAATAAATTCGCCGTTAATATCTTTTTTAATGCGACTATCAAAACCTTCACTTTTCCATAATCGCAGGTTAGTAAAATCTTCAAAAGACTCTAATCTATCTTCAAAATTCACAAACTTTTCCCCAAGTTCAATACTTTTCTCACTCTCACTTAGACTTTGCAGTTGCAACTGAATATCTCGCCCTAATACATAACTAAAAACTACAGATTCATCTCTGATTCTTTGTTTAGAGAAATAATCTTGTCTCATTTCATTCTCTTTTTTATAATCAAATTTATCTGCTAAATAGCTGATTTGATACCTTTGATTACCATAATCAAACGAGATAAACTCTATATTTTGATCTAGATCCATGTTGTAAAATGATTGATTCTGCAAATTTGAATAAGTATATACATTTTCTAGCTCCCCTTGGTAAATAAACCAGCCTGTTTGATTTCTAAGCTTCTCAATTGTAGCAGGTGCTTTCTGGCCAATTCTCTGCCAATCAAACTCTCCACCTTCAACTGCTAATCCACCCTGCCCCGTTTTATAAATACTATCTAGATTTTGATTATAAGCTTCAATTTTTTGTAGATCAAAGCAATCGATATTGATACTCCCATAACTCAAATTATCTTTGGAATATCCATAAACCAAAACACTATCTTTTAGTCCTGCTACCTCCTTGGCTGGCGATTGATAAGCATTTGTATAAGCGTAATAATAGGTATCACCTTTAAACCTTGGGTATTTGATAGCTAGCCCGCATCCCCCTGAAACCACAACAGGGTTTTGATCATCAGCTGCCAGTTTGGTGTAAGGATCTGTTTGTGGTTGTAAGTTGGTTTCAAAATCCTCAGGAGAAAATGCTTTTCTAAGGATTCTGCTTGGTTTAAGATCTTGTGGAAAGATAATTTCTGCAGCACTTACTCCTACTCCCCCTATCAAAGCCACGCCTAAAACAATGCTCAATCCTATATGGGAGCTAAAGTATTGCAAAGTTCTCAACCAATTAAGATTAAAATTACTAACGAAATCTGGCTTTATCTCTTTTTTAAACTTAGCAAGGGCTAAATCTCTAGTGTTTCTAAAGTCCTTATCTTGCTCAAAAAAGGCAGTTAGATTTTCATATTTTAAAAGTGGATTGGTCATATATTTTTTAATTTTGCCAGACTTGTTTGCAGTGATTTCTAAGTTTTGCAATAGCCCTTTTTAGTCTTTGCCTTATATTATCAGCTTTTAACCCTACAATTTCTGCTACTGATTTTGAGTCCATGTCTTCGATTAAACTTTGATAAACTATAGTTT
>JBBSJV010000013.1:0-21379 GCA_038256935.1 Patescibacteria group bacterium | reverse complement strand
CTTGAGCAGTGTCAGCTTGTCTATTAAAAAGGTTGTAAGTAGTAAAACCAAAGGCTGATAATCCTAATACTAAAATACCAACAACTGAGAATATTTTTACTAATTTTTCGTTTTGAAAGAATCTATTAAATTTAGATTGGGTTTTTTTGGAAGTAGCTTTTGTACTTGTTTTAGGCATTTAGCTGTATTTATTTTTGTTATTTGAATTAAGTATATCATTATTGTTGGTTTTTGCAAAGTTGAAAATCAATTCTGTAATAGTAAAACACCCAAATAATCACAAATTCTATACTGACTTACTTTTGTGGCTTGAAATTGTCTTTATTCTATAGATAACGATTACCTAGCCAAATATTGAATTTTACCAATTAAACAATTGATTCTTGGAGATAATTAATTATTGTTACTAGATTTATTTTAGTTTAATTAACTTCTAAAAGCTCGACTTCAAAGATCAAAGTTGCATCTGGTGGGATAACACCTCCTGCTCCACGGCTTCCGTAGCCTAGTTCTGATGGAATAATCAATTTTCTTTTACCCCCTACTTTCATCCCTTCTACTCCTTGATCCCAGCCTTGAATTACTTCCCCTGCTCCAAGTTCAAAGCTAAATGGAATACCACGATCTTTTGAGCTATCAAATTTTGTATCGTCTTCCAACCAACCAGTATAATGCACCGTGACTTTTTGACCAGATTGAGCGATTTGGCCAGTTCCTTCTTCGATATCAATTTTTTGTACACTTAAAGACATATATGAGGATTTTTGGTTGAGGCAATGGTTTTGTCAAACTAAGTCAAGATTATTATATACATCTTTACTTATTATATTATTGGTTTTTATAGTATTAACTTAGTTTCAGTAATAAAATTATGGCTCGTAGAAACTAGCAAGGCTCTAAATTTTCAGTATTTAGTAACTAATAATATTTTAGTCATACTAAATCAAGTTTTTATTATCTTTTTCATAATCTAAGTATTAAAAGACCCTGAAATAAATTCAGGGTGACTATATATATTAGGCTAAACCAAAACTAGTTCACTTCCAATAACTCTACTTCGAAAATCAAAGTTGCATTTGGTGGGATATCAGCTCCAGCTCCTCTTTCTCCATATCCTAATTCTGAAGGTATAGTAAGCTTTCTTTTACCCCCTACTTTCATCCCTTCTACTCCTTGATCCCAGCCTTGAATTACTTCTCCTGCTCCTAAATCGAAACTGAATGGCTCTCCTCTATCTAATGAACTATCAAATTTAGTGCCATCTGTTAGAGTACCAGTGTAATGAACTGTAACCGTTCTTCCACTTGTTGCTTCAGCACCTGTTCCAACGATTTCATCTTCGACAACTAACTCTGAAGCTGAGGATAACGATCTACTAGATACTGATGTGGATTGTAGGCTACTAGACACTACATCTTGGCTTGAAATAGCAAGTGATGACTCTGAACTGGAGCTTATTGACTCTTCAGCTAAAGATTGGCCTACGATATAAGGTATACCTAAAACGGCCAAGGCAATAATTATAAAAGTTGAGGTCACGATTAACATGGTTTTTCTGTTGTTCATAAAGTAAAAATTGATTTATTAGGATTAAATATTAAAATTTTTATTAAGGCAAGTTTCCTTTGATTTTGTCTATTTTTGGACAAAAAAATAGGGAGTAACGTTCGCTCCTTTTTTAGTAAAAAATAATTTGAGCAGTTACTCCCTGTGAGTGCTGAGAGATTCTACCCAAACCTATGTATTTTTATTTGTTTTATTTAAAAGATACAATTTTTATTTTTGTTATTTTTGTTGTAATCCAGCTTCCCAGCGTTGGCCGCAGATTACGTAGGGTCCAGGCAGATCTTTAGAAACTAATTAAAATTTGCAAAGACCTGCTTGGAATATTGAGTAGAAGACCTGATGTGAAACTTGTTAATCGAAGTTTAACGTTTTTTTTATGACTTGTCAACAAATAATAGAGAAAAACTATAAAACTAGGGAGTACGTGGTAAATTTAATTAGATAAAACACTACATATAGTTTTATAAATTAGAATTTATCTTTGAATATTACTAAATATGTTATTGTTATTTTCATAATCTTTTAAATTGTAGGCAAAATTTGAATTTTTCTTTTCAAATAGCTTTTTTTGGGGCTAAGCAATTGACAATTACTACATCATCAAACAATAAACAGACATAAATAAAATATATGTTTAATGGATTTGAGCTTAATATAATACCTTCAATTTTAGGAATAATAATTTATGTGGCTATTGGAGCAATTTGGTACTCACCTATGTTTTTAGGAAAAGTTTGGATGCAGTTAAAAGGTATTACTACCAAAGATCTTGAAGACAATGGTAAAATAATGGGACTTGCGATAATTTCAGCTATAATATCTGTAGTAGTTTTAAATCTTATGACTTTTTGGAGCCAGGTCACAACACTAAATGGTGGCCTTGTAATTGCTATAATTGCTACCTTGTTTGTAAGTACGGTTGGTTTTAATTCAGTTTGTTTCGATAAAAAAGAAGGTTTTGAGACTAGGTTTCGACTATGGTTAATAGATGCTGGCAACACCTTAACTACTTTTACAATAATTGCAATTCTATTTGCAGTGTGGAACTAGAGATTTCAAAATCCACTGATATGGTCTAGAAATTATTTATAGAAAACACCTCTCTAACCAAGTCACTTTCATGCCTTACTCGTTAAACAACAAAATTTATTACAACATAATTCCATTAAAACGGTTGTGACTTGCGTAGTCTACTTCATATAGGAATTGAAAAATGTAGCTAGCATACACAACAAGGCCACCTACCCCAAAACACTTAGTTTATCAATAATGTTACGGTGGCGTTTGTGACCTGCGTTTTCTAACTATATTCTAACTTACAGTTTTGAGGTAGAGTAATAGTCTTTTGACTTAAACTATTTTTTAGAAATTTCCAGATCCGCCCAAAAAATCCCCTAAAACATTACTTTGTAATAGTGAAGATACGATCACTACAAAAGTATAAGCCACAATTATAATTACTAATCCGATCAAAGTGGAGATGATATTTTGCTTGGCATCTTCTGATTTTCCAAAAATGTATTGAACACCAGCAAATACCATAAACAAGACTGCTAAAGCCACACCGATGAAGGTAAGAAATCTAGCAAAAGAAAGAATAAAATTGACTAATCCTTGTTGTGTAAAATCAAAACTGCCATCGATCAACGGACAAGGCCCTCCACAAATTGCATCGCTACTTGGAGTTAACTGAGCGTATTGGGTGGTAGCGTTTGTTGTGACTGGTAAAATCCCAAGAAATAATACAAAGACAATTAAAAATGTAGAAAATAGTTTAAATAGGTTTTTTAACATAGACATAGGGTAATTTTCTCTAAAATGTCATAGAAATGAGGAATTGTCAACTTGACTTATAAACAATTACAGGCCATACTTATATAGTAAATATGAGTGAATACAGGGGATTGAGCGATAGAATTGAGACAGCCTCTTTGTACTTTCAAGGAGGTGTTAGAAGGTGGGTTGTAGTATTTGCTTTAATTTCTATCATTTTGATAATTCCTATATATTATCTAGGAAGGTCTAGCTCTCAACTATTTTTTTATCTACCATTTAATACATACGGTTTTGAAAAAAAAGATTTAGTGGATTCAAAAGTTATTCAGATAAATGACTTTAGATTAGATAGAACTCAGTTTGTACCACTAGTAAATAACGAAACGGTTTTATATACCACTGTTAATAACAGGTCCAATTCTACTATAGGTTACTGGCCTCTTGTTTACAGAGTTCAAGTACTTGATAAAGATGGCGCAATATTGAGTGATAATATTCAATCTGATTATTTATTACCAGGAGAGATTAAATACATTGTAGCCACCAGTAGTGATGACTTGGGAGCTACTTTAAATATTTCCACAGAGCCTGGTACTCAATCCAAAATATTTAATCCTGCAACTGATAATTTAGCTCAAAGAGTCAATGTTGAAGTCAGAAACCCTCTAGTTAGTGAAATTGAAGGTAGTGATGATATTAGCCTGTCAGCAATAATCAAAAATAATGATTTTGTGCTACTTAGAAGGCTTGATCTACTTTATATTATCCGAGACGATAGAGATAGAGTAGTCGGTATCGGTAAGTTTAGCTTAGATAATATTGAGCCATATGAAGAAAGAGATTTTAGATTAAACTATCCCAAACCAAGATTTAGAAGGCCAACAAGATTAGATATCAGAGCTAATGTAAACTATTTGGATCCAAATAGCGTTGTACTTAGATAAATTATGTTTCTCTCCCACACTAGCTACGTTTATAATGTAAATTCCAAGGCTGTGGATCTGATCTTACATGGGGCAAGTCATGATATCAATAGTCCTTTTGGTGAGCAAATTTATTATTTTACCTTGATAAATGGTAGGAGCTCTATTAAGGATTTGTGGATAAAAAACAGTTACCTACTCTTTCAAGCGAGCTTGATGTTTTGGATAAAGTTATTGAGTTTGCTAGGCAGCAAGGCTTTGAGAAGATAAATCTTCAAGCTAAATCGTTTGGGGCTTTAGTTGCTATGAGGTATTTTCAAGAAAAAGTCTTGATCGACCCAGATAAATTCCAATTAGTAGTTTTTGGCCTGCCATTTAAAAGCGATTTTGACATACAGTTTGTAAATAAGTTTGAAATAAAAACATTGATTATCCAAGGAGAAAACGATCATTTTGGCACTCCTCAAGAAATTAAAGAGCATTTTAAGCTTTCAAAAAAACTGGAGGTTATGAGCGTAGAAAATGTAGGTCATTCTTTTAATAAAGATCCAGAGATTATTCAAAATATCACATTACAAGCATCACGCTGGCTGCAGGGATGACTAATTTAAGCTTCTTGATCTAGTTCTCCAAGTAATCTATTAAAGTCTTTGACACTTGCAAATGACCAAAACATAGCCCCATAACAA
This sequence comes from Patescibacteria group bacterium, assembly GCA_038256935.1. Classification (GTDB taxonomy): domain Bacteria; phylum Patescibacteriota; class JACMRA01; order JACMRA01; family JACMRA01; genus JBBSJV01. The sequence goes on along the minus strand of JBBSJV010000013.1, from coordinate 16,425 downwards.
ATATAGGCAGCTTCATCAACTTCTTTGAGATGTTTGAGAACTAACTTACCAATTTTGGTGGCTTTGACTGTTTTTTTACCAGTTGCTAAGACATCATCTACTACTCTTTGGACTACCGTAGCTACTTTTTGATTATCAATTGTTCTTTTGTTGAAGGCTTTTCTAATACCCTGCTCAAGTTTTTCTTCGCTAAAATCTGTCACCTGTCCATTTCTTTTCTCCACCTTAAGGTCCATGACTTTGATTTCTTCAATAGTGGTAAATCTGTAGCTGCATTTGTAACACTCTCTCCTTCGCCTTGTTACTTTGCCATGATGGCTAACTCTAGTGTCATATACTTTGGTGTTTGGAAAGTTACATTTAGGACAGCGCATTAGACTTTGGAATTAGATTTTAAAAATTGTAGCTTGAGATTAAGATTACCCAGATCAGCTTTTCTGGACTCTAAATCACTATTTTTTTGCTCAATCACTTCTTTTTCAGCTTTTTGTATAAACTGAGGGTTGGCAAGAGTTTTATCAATAATAGATATTTGTTTATTGATATTATCGACTTGTTTGTTGGTTTTAATTATTTCTAAAGCAGGATCTTGGATATAATCCAATAAATCTAAGCTGATATCATGACCTTCAATTTTGATCAAATACCCAGCTGAGTTTGAATTATCAGACAGTTTAATTTCAACTTTTCCTATCAAATGGAAAAACTGTTGGTATTCTAATATTTTTTTGGAAGTGGTCGTAGCCTTTATTTTACCTGCAGGGTCAATTGCAAATAAACCTCTAGTAGAGCGAATATTTTGAAGAAGAGAGACGATATTTTCAAAGTCATTATTTGAGCTTGGTGTTTGCAAAGATCTAGACCAGTTTACATCGTATCTTTCAAAAACTAATAAGTCATTGCCTCCTACAAATTCTTTCCATAAAACTTCTGTTTCATAAGGTAAAAACGGGTGTGATAATTTGATAAATTGGGTAAAAAGCTTTCTTGCAAAAGAGATTTGAGAAGGCTCAGTCTTGAGATATTCTACGTACCAATTGGCAAAATAATCCCACAAAAAATTGTACAGATCATCTACAATATGCCCTAGCTCGTAGCTCAGGACTTCCTTTTCAAAAGAGTCTTCAAGTGAGATAAATTTATCTAGTATCCATTTAGAGGCATCGCTTAATTCTTTTGATTCGACTTCACTATCCGCTGGATTTTGCTCTTCCATCAATTCAATAAACCTTGCTACATTCCAGATTTTATTTCCAAAGTTTCTGTATTTTTCCATGGCCCTGTTTGCAATATCCCCGCCTAGTCTCATATTACGATTTGGATACATCCCCGCCATCATAGCTAGGCGAAGAGAGTCAGAAGAGTAATTGCTAATTGCTTCAACTGGGTCAAGTCCATTACCAAGGCTTTTGCTCATTTTTTTGCCTGTTTCATCTAGTACTGTCGGGGTTATTACTACACTTTCAAAGGGAATCTGGCCTGTAAAGTATTTACTAAGTACAATCATGCGAACTACCCAAACGTAGAAGATTTCTTTAGCCGTGGTTAGCTCTTGGGTGGGATAGGTGTAAAATATTTCTGGTAAATCATGTTTTTCTATTCCATCAAGGCTTTCAATCAGATCAGTAAAGGCTGGGATAAGATTGGCTATAAGATCACTTCTTTCTACCCATTTTGTGGTTTGCTTTCCATTACCAGAATCTAACCAACTGTCAAAATAATCTTGGTTTGGTAAATAAAATATCTGAGAATTGAGTTCAATATTAAGCTCTTTATTATTTTTATTTTGGGTTCTAATAATTTTATAGTTGCCTACAAATTTGAGTTTTTCAGGATCAATACTTGTAATTCCAGCCTCTTCTTCTAACTCTCTAAAAATTCCAGCTACTTGATTTTCCCCTGCTTTTAGCTTTCTTCCCAGAAGATGGTACTTAGTACTATGAATGGAATCTTGTGGGTTTACTTGGATCAAAAACTGATCAGTTTGGGGGTTGTGAATAATTACAAAAACACAGTCTTTGGAGTCTGGCTGGATGTTTTCAGTAGTTACTTCTTGGACATCGATATGTACTGGCAATTGAGTTGCGGGGTAATTTAAAGTACTAAGTGGCCATAAACTGGAGCTAAACCAAGTATCTAATATTTTCTCTTCTCGGACCCAATTCCCTGGTTGCGTTGGTTTATCGACTTGTACTTTAAATAAGTTAGCGACTAGGTGATTTTGACCTTCGATTTCTACTTCACTTTCCATCTGGTTAAAATCAAAAAACAGTTTTCCCGAATTAAGATCAAGATTGTACCAAACTGGCATTTTGTGACCCCAAATCACGTCCCTACTAATACACCAGTCATGGATATTTTCTAAAAAGTTAGTGGCCCTATCTTTAAAATCAGGTGTGTAAAAATTCACTTCCCCTACCCCTTCAAGGCCATGTTGTTGTAAGTTTTTACCTGTCGAAATAGCTTTATTTTCAAAACTTAGGAAAAACTCTTCACTTATCAAAGGTTCGATAACAGTTTTTGTTCTTTCACAAATTGAGACGTTATGAGAATAGTTCCAATCTACCTTGTATTCAGGGTAAAGCTGAGCTAAATATTCAATTTGCTTTTTGTAATCAAGTTTTTCAAGTTCTTGATCAGTTAAGACTTCAAATTCCTTGAGTTCTGATTCGCCATTTTCTAAGTCAGGCTCAATTGTAAAAGGCACTTGCCCATTTTCTATCAGATCTTTGATGATTTTTATTCTAGCAGTTTGCACGCTCAGACCTGAGTAATCGCCGCAACTTAAACTTAACCTGCCGCTGCGATCAATGCTATGGGGGAATACTGGGATATCATTTTGAAGGTATTTTTTCCAGATATTATAATCCGTAATATCACTAGCAGGTGTGATTTTAAGTGCACCTGACCCAAAATCTGGGTCTACTTCGCCGCTAATAATTAGCTTTACTTTAAATTTGTTAAGGGTGGCGATTTTATAATAAATATCTAGTTTTGAGCTTTCTATCAGGTCTATAATTTGCTGGCTAAACTTTTTTTCTGAAATTAACTTTTCTAAAATCTTGGGGTGAACGGCAATTGCAACATCACCAAAAATTGTCTCAGGCCTAACCGTTGAGACTTCGATAGTAGAAAGAGTTTCTTGGATGGTTTGAGCTAGGATTTGAGCTGTTGATTCTGGGACTGTATCACCTGGAAAATTGATTTCTTCTAGATCATAATAAAAGCTGATAAAAGGATCAACCTTAGTTTCGTATTCGATCTCTCCAGCTACGTCAGAGAGTGCAGTTTGTAGCCCCACTGACCAGTTTACCAAGTAGGCTCCCTTATAGATCAGATTGTCTTCCCAGTATTTGATATATGCAAGGTTAACCATCTCTACTGCTTTTGGATCAAGAGTGAATAATTGCCTACTGTAATCAGGAGTATCTCCTAAAACTTGAGCTTGTTGTTTTTGATTATCTCTCCACAAATTCACCTTGGACCAAGCTAGTTCTAGCCACAAATCTGGATGGTTTTTTTTGAGCCAAGTATGCAGGTCTTCTCTGAGGATTGTCTCGCCATCAAACTCAATTATTGAAGCAACTTTGTCATGTTCTTTACAAATAAAATCAAGACCTGTTAGTTTTTCTTGGATAATACTATCAAACTCTCCCTTCAGGATTAACTTACTAATCACCCCTTCTAACTGGATTCCAGCATGATCGACTCCAGGATACCACAAATTCCACTTACCCCTTTGGCGGTTATATCTACTGAGGGTATCCATTAAGTAATGCTGATAGGAATGCCCTGCATGCATTGGACCAGTTAGATTCGGTGGTGGCATCAAAATAGTGTGAGTGGTTTTACCATCATTTTGGCCTTTTTGATAGTGTTTTTCAGGCTTTCCCACACCTGCTTTCTGCCAAATCTCTTGGATACTAGTTTCGTATTCTTTGGGTTGATAGCTAGTATTTAAACTCATAAATTTTTAATTAACCTTTGGTGATCAAAACTGAAATTCCACCAACAACTAATAGGACAGTAAGACCGATAAAAACCAGTCTCCAGACATTGCTTTCTACTTGGATTTCATTTTCTTGAGCAAGGTCTTGAGATGGTTTGTAAAAGAAAGTAATACTATCACTAACTTCTGGTTGTAAAATTTCAAATTCTTCATTAACCAGCTGCACCTTGATGGTTTTTTGCCCTTCAGTAGTGCTACGGTAGTTTATATCATTGAGTGTAAAATTGGTTCTAGACCACCGCGGCTGAATAGGCTCGCCTTTGTCTCCAGAAATCACAATGATTTGCATATACCCCTTAGTATTTGTAGGGGATTGGTCTCGAGAAAGCATGTTAACGCTTTCAAGTAGTTCAAAGTTTTCTAACTGTAAAATAATCTCAGTATCATTAGTAATAGATAGATTTGTTGCATTTTTGAGTGGCTCAATAATAGTAAGTTTTGGTAATCCTAGTGACAAGCTATTTCTAAAATTGGTAATGATTGGGACTTCAGCAGTGTATGGCAAGACTCTTTCTGTAGAGTCAGTAAGTACAAAAATTAACTTTCCATTTTGGTTATCTTCTATTTTATCCCATACAAAATCATCCGAGTCTGCTGTTACTGAAAATAAATCATCACTGGTAACATTTCCAGTTGTTAATCTACCAATTAAATTATTAGCATTGATGCTGTTTGCATATACCAAAATTTTCCCAACTTCAGGCCTATTGGAAGGATTTGGAGATAATCTAAAATTGCTAAGACTAAGCTCAATTGGCTGGATAAGGCCTTGCATAAATATAGCTCCAGCATTTGGTCTTTGGATATTAATTGCTGGATCATCACTGACTTTTGCAAAGTTAAAAGTAAGGCTCACTGGGGCGTATTCGGTGCCAGTAAAACTATTTACATATACAAAAAGCAGCACATTTTGACCAGCAACTAATCTATCAGAAAGCTCAGAAAGTCTGAGGGGGTAGTTATCTGTTCCTTGGTCAGTGAGTAAGTTTTCTGGAGTCACGGTATCTTTGAAGACTTTGATATATCCGCCATCTCTAGCTGGGGTTTGTTTGTATTTGAGATTTAGATCCACCCCTTGCCATTGGTATCTAATAAGATCATTTCCATCTAAACTATCACTAAATGTGTAGCTACTATTATTAACTCTGGTTGTGTTTAAACGAACACCATTTTTCTCAACAATATTTATAGCTAGAGAAATTGGATTAGGTGCAGTTTGAGCAGTTAAGGGAAGCACCAAAAAATTTAAACCAAGTAAAAATAAAGAACAAATGGATATGCTTTTATAAAACACTTTACTAACTAAATTAGGACTGATAAATTTAAACATACTGGTAAAAATTGATACTAAACTTGCATTATTTCAACCTCTTTTTCTTTGGTCATTTCCTCAATTTCTTTGTTTATAGAATCTACCTCTGTTTGTAATTGTTTTTCAAAGCTACTCAACTCATCTTCGCTGATCAGTCCGTCTTCTTTTTCTTTTTTCTTGTCCTTAAGTAGGTCTTGTCTGTGAAGCCTAACATCTACTCTGGCTTCTTCTTGTAATTTATGTAATTCTTTTACTCTTTTTAGTTTATCATCTTGGGTCATGGGAGGAAAAGATAGTCTAAGTCCTGCCCCATCATCTACAGGATTGACTCCAATAGATGCATCTTCGATGGCTTTGGAAATAGCTTGGTTTAATGACTTATCAAACGGGGTAATCAGCAGCTGAGCAGATTCTGGTTTAGTAATAGTTGCCAGCTCATAAATGTGCATTTTGGTACCGTAAGCAGTTACTAAAATGGACTCTAGTATTGATGAATTTACTAGATTACTGCGAATGCTAGTTAGTTTTTTTTGATATCTATCTTTGATCTCGTTTCCAGTTAATAAATTATACGATGGCATATACTTAGATATTGTATCACAAGCACTAATTGTCAATATCACCATAGCAATAAGTATAATATTTAAAATTGATTAGACTAGGATTGTATAATAGTATTGACAGAACACAGTAAACCCTTAAAGTTTTAGATAAAGAATATGTCAGAATTTATTCAAAATTTTACCCAATCCATTTCGCCCTATCTTTTACCGGCTCAAATAGTATTATTGGTTATTGCAACCATTCTGATCCTATTACAAAATCGTGGTGTAGGACTATCATCTTCTTTTGGAGGTAGTAACGAAGTTTATCTTACTCGTAGAGGTATTGAAAAATGGGTGGTTAATTTCACAGTAATTTGTATCGCAGGTTTTGTAATTTTCAGAATTCTAGAGCTTTATATCTAGTAAATTCTTATTATGTTTGAAAACAACTCCAACTCTTGGAACGAATTTAAATACCAATTACAAGGGTTTTTAGAAGACTCGTGGCCAATCAAATGGACTATGTTCAAGCAGCCACAGGTTCTTTTCAAAGCAATTTCAGAAGCACCAAATCCTGTTCCTTTGATTTTCTCAATTGCTAGCATTGGGCTTGTAATTTCTTTTAGTTTTTTTGGCCTTGGAATATACAGAAGTATCACAGTTGAAGCCTCTGCTCCTGGCGGTGTTTTTTCTGAAGGTGTATTAGGAGATAGCATCCAGCGCCTTAATCCAGTCTTAGAGCTTGGCACGGATACCGAAAAAAAGATGACAAGTTTGCTATTTCACCCTTTATATACTGTTGAATACCCCGATTTTGTAAATAGCTCAGCTGATCCAATAATCACCCCAGTATTATTAGAAGAAGCTCCTGTCTGGTTAAATCAAGCAGATAGCCCTCAAAATGATTTTACTGTTTTGAGGTTTAAATTAAGATCTGGTCTTAGATGGTCAAATAATACACCTCTTACAGTAAACGATGTTGTATATTCATTTCAAAGACTTAAAGAAAACGGTGGTAATGGTAATTTTAACTCACTTCTTAGAAGCTGGGAGATAACTACATCAGCTGAAGATAATTTAGAATTTTTTATCCGCAAAACTGACCCAGCTACAGCTCTTAATCCTCAATTAATCTATTTGTTAAATTTTTCTCCAATTTCTCAAGAGTATTTTGAAAATAAAACAAATGACGATCTAAGAGTAGCAACTCAATCCCTTTACCCTACGGTTTCTTCAGGATACTTTACCTTCCAGCAACAAGTTACTAATCCTTATGCGATCAGAGAAGAAACAGTAAATCCTCAAAGAGACCCTCTTAGTAACACTATCTCTAGAGTCATATTAACTAGAAACAGTATTAATAATCTGAATGGCAGTGAGGTTAATTTAGACTATTACGTATTCAATTTTACAAGTAATCTTAATGGAGGAAATTCTGATCCACAAGGCTCATTAGTAAATCTGAAAAATAACAATAGGTTGGATTTATACTCCAGATATTTATTACCAAGCAATGTTACTTCTGAAGAAATTCAAAAGAATTTAGAACTAGAGCAAAGCATTATACCAACTAATAGTTTCTTTAATGTATATATCAACGTACAGCCTACAAACACCAACTTGAAAGGGTATTTTGTCAATCAGACACTTAGGAAATACGTAGTTTGTAATTTATTAGATTATCAAATCCCAAACTCTTACGCACCCTTTATTAATGACATCCCTAGAGAAAAAAGACTTGTACCTCTACAGTTTAATGAAAACTTTGAGCTTGACTGTGGAAATATCGAAAATGAATTACTAGCTGTCAGAGGAACTAATCGAAGCTCAATTTATGGCATCAATAATGATCCTAGCAATAACATAAAACGAGTAACTTATTTTGGTAATAATTTTAACTCAAGCGGGTATGAGCTTAGCATGGTGGGACTACAAGAGTTTAGAGAATATGGAGTTTCAGTACAAGACAAATTTAGAGACATGGGAATACCAGTTAATGCTGAATGGCTTACTCAGGAACAACTTGCCCAAAGAATAACTAATAAAACATATCATTTCTTGTTTTACCCTACAAATTTAGTTAACCGCGATATTTATCCAATTTACGGTAGAGGTAGTAGAAACGTTAGTAATATTACCAGAAACGATAGAGTCAAAGGTGAAGAAATTGAAGGAAATCTACTAGCCTACTCTCAAAGTAATCTTACAAACCAAGACTCACGAAATGTGCTTATCAACTTCTTCAAGACTGAGTATGTTGGAGTGACTTTATTCCAAGGTAAGCAAGAGCTTAATTATTCACCCAGAGTATTTGAGTTTTCTCAAAGCCTGCCCGATCAAATTACACTAGTTGAAGATATCTACCACACCCTACCACAATGGTATATTGAAAAAAGAAGGGTTATGTTTTATCAAGATCCCGACAGGTCTTAAAATTTATTAAATTCTTATGTCCAAAATTCATATTCATTTTCACCCCACAGATTTTGAATCCACATTGCCTGCTGCATTTGGAGAATTCAGAAAACAAGAATTAGATAAGCTTGAAAAGATAAATGAGCAAACTAAGGTAGTAATTGAACATATTGATATCAGGTTAGAACAAAATCAGCATCTTGGAGATCATACATACACTATTACTATTAACTTAACAGAGGAGCACAAAAGCCAAGCTTTTTCAGCAGTAGGAGAAAGTAAAGACTATCAAGACGCTGTCAGAATAGCTACCCACAAAGCTTTATCATTTGTATTCAAAGAAAAGTCTAAATTAGCTGATCATCATAATTAGTAAATAACCTGTAAATAACGAGTTTGTAATCCTTGTACCTGTAATATATTTAATTATATAAGCCACATGTCACCCTGAATTTAACCGGTTTTTCATGAAAATTTGTAATTTTTAAGGTGGTTTTATTTCAGGGTATATTACTATTAAAGATTCTGAAACGAGTTCAGAATGACAGGTTAAAATAACTGAATTCACCGGTTTTTCCTAAAAATTGTAATTTTGAGGGTGGTTATATTACAGGATCTTATCGTAGAGTAAAAATAAGGAAAAGCCAATAAAAACTTGATTCACAATAATATTAGATAATACTAAAGCAAAATTTTGAGAGTTTTGAGTCCTTAATCTTGAGATTCTTGATCACCACTTAGACTATCATCAATCATGATTTCAGGAGTCTCTTCTTCTGGTTCACCATCGACAGTGATGATCTCTAGTTCATACTCCAGAAGCTCTGAGGCAAGGCGAATATTGACACCCCTTCTTCCTACAGCTAAGGCCGCTTCTTCTGGGTAGCAATATACTTTAGCTTTTTTAGTTTCCTCATCGATTTCTACTTGCTCAATCTCAGCTGGTTCCAAGGCATCTACAATCATCAATTCTATGTCATCAGGATTGTATTCTACAATATCAAGCTTTTCTTGCATGGTAAATGAGATTTCTCTCATTACGTTGACGATTCTGACATTTTTCTTTCCTAAAATTGTACCAACTGGATCGATATTTTCTTCATCAGAAGCTGAAACTAAGATTTTGGTTCTAACCCCAGCTTCTCGAACGATTTTTTCAACAACTACTAACCCGCTTTCAATTTCAGGAATTTCATTTCTCAAAATTGCTAATACAAAAGCTGGCTCAGTTCTACTTAATACTAATCTAGAGTGACCTCTTTGGTCTTCACTAATATCTACAATCAAGGCTTTAACCATTTGACCAGATTTGAACCTATCAATTGGAAGAAGGCTTTCTTTACTAATAAATCCAGTAGTTTGACCTAATTTTACATGATATCCGCCACGTTTAAAGTAATCTACTTCTACGCTGACAACGTCACCGATACGATCTTTGAATTCTTGTAAGACCTTAGTATGCCTGATTGAATTGATAGCCTGTTTAGCAACTTGTCTAGCTACTTGGCTGGCAATACGACCAAAGACTACGTCATGGTCAATATCCAATTCTTTTGTGATCTTATCTCCCGCTTTAGCTTCAGGATTGTAAATTCTGGCATCAACGACACTTACTTCTCTGTCTTCACTTTCCACCTCTTCAACAATGTTTGTAACTTCAAAAATTGAATATTTGGCAGTTCCAAGATCAAATTTAGCTTCGTATTGTTTCTCTTTATCTCCAATTTCTTTTCTGTAGGCACTGGCAATTGCCTGTTCTAATGCTAAAACGACTTCATCTTGTTCAAGACCCCTTTCAATACAAACCATTTCGATTTGTTGTTTTAATTCTTCTAAATCGATAGACATAATATTATAAATTTTTATTAAAAAAAATCTCCGCCAAAAGCGAAGAGTTAATAAATATAAGTATAATGGCTGAGCAGTTATTTGTCAAGTTTACTAAAAAGCCCGACAAGCTCACAACTTTCCATTATATGAGGTTTTATGAATTTTAACAGATCAGGTCCAGTTGTATCTTTTGAGAGGTTTAGTTTTTCTACATCTAGAGAAAAAAGTGTGAATCTATATCTGTGAATTTTGGAAGGTGGGCAAGGACCCCCGTAACCATGAAAGTCAAAATCATTTAAACCTTCTTTAAAATCTTTACAATCTTGATTTTCAACTATTTCAATATTTTGGACAGGAATATCCCACACAAGCCAGTGTACCCACTTACCCTCAGTGCTATCCAAATCGTCCATGATTAATACCAAACTCTTTGCCTTTGGATTAAGATCCATAAATTGCAAATGGGGGTTAATATTTAAACCCTCACAAGTGAAACGAGCAGGTATCATTGTATTGTTTTGAAAACTCGGTGATTTTAACATCATAATTTGATTTAAAATGGTCTAAAATATTACGTAAAAATAGTCAAATATTGTGGAGTAAAAAATTAATTGTCCAAATTGAATTTATGTGCTAAAATTTAATCTATATGCATCAAAGCGACATCCAAAACCTATCTCAAAAACTATCACAGACTGAAAAAACCCCAGAATTGGCTCAATATTGGGGAGATAGATATAATAATCTGCTAGAATCTGGAAAATTTGAAATTAGCGAAAAAACCAAACAAACACTCACATCTACAGACCAAATTCAAAAACCATCCACACCATACGGTAACGTTTTATTATCCAAGCATCTTGATTCTAATAAAAATCTAGATCAGGTCAGCTTACAATCTACAGTTGAGATCGCTGTAAGACTTTTGGATGCCAGTTTGGAGAGTATTGATTTTGATGACAATAGCAAGTATCAAACTAAGCAGTTTAGAAAGATCGGCATAGGAGTTGAAGATATACAAGCATTTTTGGAAAATCAACCTGATGAAGCAAATATAGAGCTAATTGATAGAATCGGTAAAATCGTCTCCACAGCTGCTTACAGAGCAAGTGAATCATTAGCCATGGAAAAAGGAGTTCCCACAAAATGGGAGTCAATAGCAAGTCATATTAGGCCAAAATCTTTTGAAAATTGGTACAATCCAAAAACCCGTGAAATTAAAACTGGTTTAGAAATTAGCCAAGACTTTGATGCCAGAACTATAGCTGAGAGTGAGTTCAAAATTATTCCTCGCCGTAACAGTCATTTATTACTTTTACCTGTGGATATGGAGTGGCAATTATGGAGTGATCGCGATGAATCAGCCCCCATTACTGAGCTTGACTCACTTACTGAAAAAGCCCCTGAGATGAATTTAACACCTGTTGACTCTACAAACTTAACTGCTGAAAAAGCTGAGAATGATAAAAATGAAAAGATGCTAGAAATTGCTGAAATTGTAGAAAATCAGATCATTGAAATGTCATCTACTGAACACCAACTACTACCGCTACAAAAAGAAAACCATGAACTGCAAAAAACTTCAGATCAAGAAACTGAACTAGTTGCAAAAGGCTTGATAGACATGGAGCAACCCTCTACTGATCAAGAAAGTGAAGACGGATTTTTACAAGGTGAGCTAGTAAGATTTAAAAATGATAGCCATAAATACATTTATCAAGTAGTTAGAAAAGTAGACGGCCAAAATAATCCCTCTAGATATCAACTATATGGTCATCAAATAGCTGAAAATGAACTTGTTTCTGAAGTTGATCTTGAAGCTGTAAACATTGATGAAATTTTAAACTTTAGCCAAAATAGTAAAAACCCTATTAGTATTAGTTTGATCTACTTATCAGAGGATGGGCAACAGGTCTTGGTTAGTAAAGATCAAGCAACTTACAGCCTTCCTAAGGTGGAAATACACGAACCAGGTCAAGATCTCTACGCAACTATTTCAGAAGCCTTTACAAATCTTTACGGTAAGAAAACTGAGGTTGAAGCCTATACTTTTTTGGATACCGACTCTAGTGATAATGATAATTTATGTATTGGAGTTTCAGCTCATTTAGAAGATATTTATAACGATTGCCAGTGGGTTGGAATTAATAACGTCGAATCTCTTTCAGAGTCTGACTACAGATTGTTAGAATTATATGTTGAACACGAAAATTACCTTCATGATCTGTTAGAGTTTAATACTGAGCTGCAGCTACAAAACCAAGTCAGTGGAAGTGAGATTACAGAGCAAAACAAACAAGCTAGGGAAGCTGAAATTGCAACATTAAATGTTCAAAAAGATAATTTAATAAAGGAACTGACAGACAAACACCAAGCTCAAATGCAGCAATTACAAGAAGATCTTAAAGCCAGATACGAAACCCAGATCTCTCAATTGCAAAAACAACATGAGACAAATCTATCTGATTTAAGCACGCAAAAAGTTACTCAGGAGCTAGAAACTCAAAAACAAAAGTTAGATCAGGACCAAGTCAAAGAACTAGAAGAAGCCAAGAAAAACTTAGTTCAAAACGAACTTGCCAAACTAGAATCAGGGGAGACAAAGCTTGATATTGCTATTTTAAACCACCCTGCTATTCAAGCTGAGATCGATAGAAGAGCTAGTCAAAAAGCAGCAAGTCTTGGTAATAAACTATCCTTTAGAGCAAGTGTAGCTAGTCTTAAAAAGATTACCGAACATAATCAAAACAGTTAGTTTTAGACTCAATTTATATCGATATTTAAAATTTTAAAGTTAACTTGAGAAAGGTTTTTGACAAGTCTAGTTATGTATTTAATAGATAATTTAATCTATGTCACTTGCCTATTTTAAATCCAAACCTGCTTTGTATTTTGGATTAGTTTCTTTTGTTATATTAATTCTATGTTATTTTGCAACTCCTCTTGTTTGCTTTTATTTAGCAATTAGATTCGTAGAATTAAAATTTAATTTAAAAAGAAATTGGTATTTTTGGCTATTTGCCACAGTCATGATGGGAACTGCTTTTTTTATTACAAGCTTGTATTGGATTTTATTAGCAAATCAGTCAGGTTTTATTAATTACGAGATTCTTTTTTACCCTGAAATAGTTTTTTGGATAATAGAAATTTTCCATTTTCTTATTTTAGTTACTTTCGTTATTTGCTTGATTAGAGTTATAAGATTTCCTTTTTCCCCTTACTCAGCACTTTACGCCAGTATCTATAACGGTGTACATGTACTTTACGGAGGTTGCCCAGTAACTGAATTACAAAATTACTTGTCATTACAGACAGAGACAATCACTCCTATTGATAATATTTTTTGGCGAGGAATTTTTGGAACTGATCCTGAGATTTTAAATATTTTACGGGTTGTTTTTGGACTATTCTCCCTGGCCCTAGTTTATCTAGCATACAAACAATTTATGAAAATCCCAGTTGATAAGTGGACAACTGCTTGGGCTGAAAAAGACTTTAGCAGTTACAATAAGAAATCACTAGCCTAAATTTATGGACCAATTTTATAGTTTGGATGGGAATCTATATTCCTTTATAGATACTGAAGATGAGTTAAGAGAACTTTTATTTTTGATGGAGAGTTATGAAGCTGGAATATACAAGATTTTTTCTTCTAAAATAAATTTACAAAAAACATTTCAAGACCCTGATTTTAGTTTTAAAAGAATCAAAGAAATCGAATACAAAACCAACTTTTATCAAATTGAAGCAAAGGAAATACCCCAAATTTTAAACAATTTAAAGACTACTTACAATCAAGACGTTTATTCAATTACAAAAGAAGTATTATCTACAAGTGATTCAGATTTGATAGCTACATTGAAAGAATTTACTCAACATGTCTCTGCATACAAGCAGATTAACGGGAATTGGGTAGGAGATGAGTATAGAATCAAGAGATGTGATAGTTTTTTTGAAAGGGCGCTAAATCAAGATAATCTACAAGCCTTTTTAGTGGCGAATTTAGAGGGCGAGCTAGCTGGTAGTTTTTGTTTAGTTGAGACAAAATATGATGTCCAATTAGAGTCAGTATCAGGGAAAAGTCAAAAATATAAGACATTAGAAGGGTTTAAGTTTCCTTATCTTATGAAATCTGTTTTAGAAATTTATTCTTCTAGTTTTGCTCATAAGCCACTGAGGTTTTCTTCTTCTAAAAAGAAGGTTATGGATCTATATAAACAGGCTGGTTTCAATCAAATAAGCAATGTGACTGCACTTAAATTTGAAGTTGTTTAGCTTTTTAGTTATTATCCAAAATATCTCTAATCGCTGCTGCCATTTCAAAGTTTTGTTCGTTTATAGCCTTATCAAGGAGTCTTTGGAGTTTGGCTTCTGTGTAATTTGCGGCAACTAACTGTTCGACAATGGTTTCTTTGGAGGTGTTAAAATCAGTATAGACTTGAGTGGCTTTTTTGTGTTTTCTAGATTTATCTATTTTTTCTGCTCCATGAATAGATGGGTTATCTGTCATGTATGGCTTTTGAGCATTGGTAAGTTCATGGGTTAATAGCTCGTTTACTTCTTCAAAACCATGAGTGGTGTAGACTGCTCCAGCTTTACCAAAGTTTTCATCATCCTCCACCTCTTTTCTCAGATCATCAGCAATAGTTTGTAGCTGCCTTGTAGTAGATGTTGGAGTAATGTTATGTAATGTATTGTGGTCTTGTTGGATTTCTCTTCTTCTGTTGGTTTCTTCAATAGCCTCTTTCATCGAACCTGTAACGCGATCAGCGTACATTATTACTAGTCCATTTTCATGCCTGGCTGCTCTTCCAATGATTTGAACCAAACTAGTTCTGGAGCGCAAAAAACCTTCTTTATCAGCATCAAAAATTGCTACTAGACTTACCTCAGGAAGATCCAAACCTTCTCTGAGAAGATTGATACCGATCAACACATCGTATACCCCGCGTCTAAGATCGGCGATAATATCTACTCTCTCCATGGTATCAATATCACTATGGATATAAGCTGATTTTACATTGATTTGTTTGAAATAAATATCTAGTTCTTCAGCAAATTTTTTAGTTAAAGTAGTTATTAAGACTCTTTGGCCTTTACTTACTCTCTGCCTGACTTGCTCTAGGACGTCATCGACTTGGTTACTTACTGGTTTTACCACGATTTCAGGATCCAATAATCCAGTTGGCCTAATTATAGCTTCAGCTACTGGGATTTTACCCTTAGCTTCAAGTCTAAGCTGAATTGGTTCTTTGGCAATTGTGTGGGTTTTACCTTGCTCAAAACTTCCAGGAGTAGCTGAGACGTAGACTAACTGGTCTTGCTTGGCATAAAACTCATTGATTTTAAGTGGCCTGTTATTCAAAGCTGATGGGAGTCTAAAACCGTATTCAATCAAAGTTGATTTACGACTAAAGTCCCCATTATACATGGCTCCAATTTGAGATAGGGTGATATGGCTTTCATCGACAAAGGTGATTGCATCGTCTGGGAAATAATCAAGTAGCGTGGTTGGTGATTCCCCGCTTTCACGGCCATCAAAATAGATAGAGTAGTTTTCAATGCCTGAGCAATAACCTAGAGTTGTCAGCATTTCTATGTCATTGAGAGTCCTTTCTTTGATTCTTTGAGCTTGCAAAAACTTCCCATCAGCCTCATACATTTCCACCCTTTTATGCATGTCTTCTTCTATCTGGACTACAGCTCTTTGGATTTTCTCCTGAGTGGTTACGTATTGTTTAGCAGGGAAAACTGTATAGGAATCCAACGTTTCTAGCTCTTGATTGGTAACAGTATCAAAGCATTCAATTGCTTCTAATTCATCTCCAAAAAAACTAAATCTGTAGGCAATTCTTTCTTCACTGGATGGATAAATCTCAAGGGTATCTCCTCTGACTCGAAAAGTTCCCCTCATCAGGTCTAAATTGGTGCGAGTGTATTGCATGTCTACCAATTTTCTCAGGACTTTTTGTAATTTGTAAGTGTTTTTGATATTCAACTCGACTTTGAGTGCATTAAAATCTTCTGGATTTCCTAAGCCATAAATACAAGACACTGAAGCTACAATTAGCACATCTCTTCTAGTAAGTAAAGCCTGAGTAGTTGCGTTTCTAAGTCTTTCTATTTCTTCATTAATCTGGGTTTGTTTTTCAATATAAGTATCACTGCGGGGAATATAGCTTTCTGGCTGATAGTAATCATAATAACTGACAAAATAATGGACAGCGTTAGCCGGGAAAAAGGATCTAAACTCTTCAGCAAGTTGCGCGGCTAAGGTTTTATTGTGGGCAATTACAAGTGTTGGGCGTTGTAAT
>JBBSJV010000012.1:0-21678 GCA_038256935.1 Patescibacteria group bacterium | reverse complement strand
TCCACCAATAACTAAAAAAAGCAAATATCCAACAAGCCATAAATATACCCCTTGATTTAAAATTGGCAAGATAATTTAAAAGCAAAAGTGAGGCAACATCATTAGTATCCAATTAAATATAGATTTTAAACTGTTAAAATTGCTTGGATTATAAAGTAGATGCAGAGAGGATACAGCATATAAAAAGGGCACATAGAGTTGCTGGAAACTATGAAACCAATATTTACTTTGGTTTTGGTGGGTGCGAACCAGGATACCTAAATCCAAATCAGGGTCAACTTCAGCAACATTTGTAAAATTATGATGAATAGAGTGTTTGCTGCGATAACTTTTAGTGGAAAAACCTATTAAATCTAAGACTTTATTTACCATATTGTTTATCCATTTCTTATCTGATAAGGTATTATGGGTAGCTTCATGGCCAAGAGTTGCTAAATGACCTATTAACAATCCTGAAAGTATTGAAAAGATAATTACCTCCACAAGTGAGTTGGAGTTGAACCTATGTATATTTACACTTACAAATAAAATTAAGCTAATAAAAGCAGTTACTTCCATTACCGTGCCTCCTGTTTTAGAAATTTTATTGGTTGCAAAATAGTTATCGACTTGTAGTTTCAAGTTCGAATAGATTTTACCATACTTTTTGGTGTATTGGGGTAGTGTAGTCTTATTAGGTGACATATTCAGTAGTTAACATTGTTATAAAGTAGTCTATTATTGTTTAAACTTAACATTGTTAGTTTTGTCAAATGATAATATATTTCACTAGAGAGACTCGCTTACTTTACAATTAAGGCTTTGTTTTACAATTTATTAAGGTGAAGATAAATCATTTACAGTTAAATATCTCTGTCCTTAGAAACCCAGCTAAAGTCACTGAATATATCAGGCGAAACCAAGTCGATATTGCCTGTTTGCAAGAGATTGCCTACTCGACAGACTCTCACTGCCCTATTATTGATTTTTTGGATGGTGAATTAAAATATAGCGAGGGCGTTCATTTTCACCAGGTTGATACAAACCAAACAATTGGATGTGGCATTATTTCAAAGTTTCCAGTTATTGATGAAATTAAATTTTATTTTAATAGCCCGGATTTCGCACCAAAGCAAATTTCAAATAAGGATTTATTACCAGGAAGTACTATCCACGACCAGCCAAGTGATGATTATCCTGGTTCACGTGGTTTGAAACATGCTCTAAAATCCAGATGTGTATTGGTAAATCTATTACAGACACCAAAAGGGCTTATTAGGGTGATTTGCTGTAACTACACTGTTACTGATTTGTGCACTGAAACTGAACAAACTTACAATTTATCCTTGTTTATAAAAGCCATTATCCAAAATTCTAAAGACATCCCCACAATTCTCTCTGGAGATATGAATATAAGAGCCAAGTCATATTCTGTAAATTTATTAAATGAAGCCTTAAGCTGTCACACTTTGGATATAAAGGATACCCTGTCAGAGCATCACCGTGCCAAACTTAAAGACTTTCCAAATGGCCTTGATATCGATCATGTTTTTTCTAAAGGTTTGAATCACGAGTCGACAATAACAGAACAAATTGACTTTTCTGATCATAAAGCTTTGCTATCTAAATTCTCACTATAGTCTTTGTGGTTAGGATTTTTAGTAAGGCAAAATGAAGATTGAAAATAAAATAAAACTCCCTTAAAGGGAGAATTGAATTAAAAACTAGTTATTTACTTGCTTGGAATTTTTGATGTTCTTTGAAGTATAAATATTCAACTTGATACAAGAAAGAAAAATATTTGAAGACAAAATAAGAGGCAATGACAAACCAAGCTCCTAAAATCAAAGTCCAAAATCTAGCACTTAAAAAGCCAATATTCATTTGTCTAAATAAGAACCAAATGCTAAATAAAGATGCTATCCAGATGATTTGAGACCCCCATTGATCAAACTTTTCTACTAAAGGATGGTCTAAATGTAAAAAGGACTTTGCAACTTTTAACCCTACTCCAACCAAAAATAAAGTTACGGGTAACGTAGTTAGGAACCAAAAATGAAAAGAGTATAACTCAACTGGGGGAGTAGCTGCGCTACCTCCTGATACACCTTCAAACCAATATTTAAAATCAGTTAATTTGCTCCAGTCAATATTATTCATAACTTTAAGCGTCTAATAATTTTTCGATTTGTTTGATGTGCTTACTAGTGATTCCAGCAAAATCATTAAGCTCGTCTCTTTTGTCTTCTAGCTGATCCATAGTTGTAACTTCATTTTTTTCTAAAATAGCAACTAAGTCTTCTGGTAGATCTAAGCTAGATGCTTTCTTTTTAGTAACAGGAGCAACAGTTCCTGAAGTAAGACTTGAATTCATTTGCTGGTAAAGCTGAGCTAAAATACCAAAACAATAACTTGCTAAATCCTCTCCACTAATTGATCCATCGGTATCAAAAGTAATATCTAATTTGTCAAAGTTTGTTTGATCTCCTACACGGACTTTGTCTACATTTAGGGCAACATTTCTAACAGGTGAGAAAAGAGCATCTACAAGCAAGTTGTGAGGGTCTAAATTACTTCCAAAATCGATTTGATCAGCAGCTAGATATCCAACTCCTTTTTTAATATCTACTTCGATATTTAAATCTAAATCTTTACTTAAATGACAAATATATAAATCAGGGTTCAAGACTATAACATCACTTTCAGATTTGAACATGTTAGCGGTAATATCTCCTTCTTTTTTAACATTAATTTTAAGTGTAGCTTTTTCCTCGCTACTGTTTATTTTTACTCTTAGTTTTTTCAAATTCAAAACTACATTTAAAACATCTTCAACGACTCCTTCCACTCCTTGATACTCATGAGTAACATCATTGATTCTAATAGTTACCACAGAAAAACCAGGAACTGAGGATAACATAACTCTGCGAATGGAATTTCCAAGAGTATGCCCAAAACCAGGTAATAACGGATTGATACTGATTTTAAACTTATTATTATCTAAAGTTTCTAAAGTTGTTTGAATGTTCGGATATTGTAGTTGATTTACGTCAATCATATTATTTTGAATTTAGTGGTGGGTATGACTGGATTCGAACCAGTGACCTCCTCATTATCAGTGAGGTGCTCTAACCAACTGAGCTACACACCCATAGCGTTAGCCACTCCCTTAGTTACATACACTGTATCTGAGTTTGTGTCAAATGTAAGCTTCTTTGTAAAAGGCTTAGAGTAGATAACCCTGACTTTTTTAACAGTTAATTCTACTGCTTTTGTATCCTTTAATTTTTGAAGCGTGATTTCATCTCCCTCATTGAAAAATTTCTCAATGTAAGAGTTTGGTAAAGAGATTATTTGTTTAGATTTTTTTCCAGCAAACTGGTACCCTTTGAACTTTGGAGTTCTACGTGTCAAAGGCTTTTGTCCACCTTCAAAACCAACTCTAGTTTTACCAGCTCTTTTAAGTTGACCTTTGTGGCCAGCACCAGCATTTTTTCCTCGATTACCACCGCGTCCAACTCTTTGCTTTTTGGCTGTAGTTTTTGGTAGTGATTGTAATGTAAGCATATAATATCTATAATTAATTTAAAATTATTCTTCAGTTTTTGGTTCAACAGTTTCTCCCTCTCCTTCACCCTCTACTACTACTTCAGCTACTTCTTCTTCGACTTCTTCTTTAGCAACTGTTAAGGAGGCTACTACTTCTTCTGCATCGTTAATTATTTCAAAATCAGTAGAGGTAGCTAGATCTGAAATATGAATAACAGCATCCATGTTATCTAAAGCCTCAAGGTTTACTTGGATCTTATCTGGAAGTTTATCTGGGAAGGCTTCTACTTCAATTTCATTTATAGTAAATGAAACAACGGCGCCGTCTGATTTAACCATTGGTGATTCATTGATAAATTCTAATGGAACATGGGCAATTGTCTTTTGTTTTAGATTAACAGCCAAGAAATCAACATGAGCTACTAAATCTGTTACTGGATTAAGACTAACTGATTGAACTAGAGTAGGAATGGCTTTCTTCTCGTCTCCGGCAATGATTTCTACAACTGAAGTTCGACCAACTTGAGAATATAATTTTACAAACTGATTATAAGGGATCTCAATGTTGATATTTTCATCCAAAGTTTTACCGTAGATTACAGCAGGGATTAAACCTGATCTTCGAAGTTTTCTAGCATCATTTCCAATCAGCGTTCTTACATTAACATTTAGTTTGGCGTGAGTCATGTGTTTAGTTTAAAGTTAAGATTAAAAATTTTGCTATTTCGATTTTTTCACCAGTAGCTTGCATTACTTCAGCTAAATGATCAGTTACTTTCATTGTTGGTTCTTTTAAGAATTGTTGGTGTAAAAGTGTATTTTCCTCTATAATTTTACCTTTTTTTCCTTCTAGAATTTTATCAATAATATTTTCAGGCTTGCCTTCCTGGATCAATTGTTCTTTGGCAATTTCAATTTCCTTGTTGATAAATTCTTCACTCATGTCTGATTCTGAAATAAAGGCAGGTTGGTAAGCTGCAATATGAAGACAGATATCGTTACCCATTTGTTTAAATACATCAGAGCGAGCTACAAAATCAGTCTCACACTTAACTTCGAGTAAAACTCCGATTCTTCCCTCGTGAACATAAGAAAAAATTGCACCTTGAGCCGTGACTCTATCTTGTCTGGATTGTTGTTTTAAAACACCTTGCTTTCTCAAGTGATCAATGATTTGATCTTCACCAGCTTCTGGCATTGCGTCTACAGCTTTTTTGATGTCTTTAAATGATAAACCTGTTTTTTCACGAATTGTTTTGATTAAGCTAATAGACATATTAATTATTGATTAACGGTTATTGAGTAATTACCAAGTGCTTTGAAAGCTGCTTGAGTTCCAGCGATTTTGTTACGAGTACCAATGATTTTGGAATATACATTTTTGATACCTGCAAGCTCTACTACTGGACGTAAAAATCCTCCAGCGATGATACCAGTACCTTTTTTAGCAGGTTTTAGGTAGATAAGGGCAGCTTTGTGTTTGGTTTTGGAAGTAAAATCAATACTGCTATCTTCATTGATGTTGACTTTGATCATGGAAGCTTTGGCTTTTTTAGTAGCTTTAGCAACAGCATCTTGGTAATCAGTTCCTTTTCTAATTCCAATACCAACTTTTCCATTAAGATCTCCTGCTACTACCAAGGCTGAAAATCTCATTCTTTTACCACCTTTTACAACACGAGTAACACGACGAACAGAGATAACTCTAGTTTCAATATCACTATCTTCGACTTCACGTTTTCTTTTGTTATTTCTACCATTTGGCCCGCCTCTTTTTCTAGAATTAGTTCTAGCTTCTCTTCTAGTTCTAGCTCTTTCAGAAAGACTTCTTTCACCTGATCTATTTGATTGACCAGCTTGAGTAGGATTTGTTGGTTTAGTAGTTGTTACTTTATTTTCAGCTTCCATAATAGTATATTTTAGATTGTGACACCATTTTCTCTGATTGAATCTGCAATTGCTGCAACTCTACCATGGTATCGATAGTTGTTTCTATCAAAAACAGCACTAGTAATTTTGTGCTTCTTCAAAAACTCAGCTACTTTTTTCCCGATATCAACTGACTTTTGATTTTTGGAATCTTTAGAGTTGTTACTTGAATAAGTGGCTAAAGTTTTATTGTTGAGTGTATCAAAAATTAAGGCAGATACATTTTTATTAGATCTGTTAATCATTACTTTGATATGTCGTTTGTTGTCTTGTTTTTTACTAGTCATACTATCCTCGTTTACCTACTTTTTTAATATAGAATCTACCTGGGAATTTGAATCCTTTTTGTTTATAAGGATCACATGGTTTCATATCGTGTACATTTGAAAAGAAACTACCAATCAATTGTTTATCATTGGATGTTCCAGATAAAACATTTTTCTCAAGCTTGAGTTGAAGACCTTCTGGAATAACGACTTTGACCGGATGTGAGAAACCAATAAATAAAGTTAGCTCAGTACCAAGTTCCATTCTGTATCCAACCCCATTTAGCTCAACTTGTTTAGTAAAACCAGCAGAGACACCGATAATCATATTTTGGATAAGGGCACGTGTAGTACCCCAGATAGCGCGGCTTTTCTTGCTCTTTTCATCTAATACTCCAACTTGGACAGTAGAATTATCAACAGTAATAGTTACCAAGTCAGTGAATTCTTTAGTGAGTTCTCCTAAAGCTCCTTTGACTACAACTGTCTTACCATCAACTTTAACTTCTACATTAGAAGGTATTTCGATTATTTTTTTTCCAACACGAGACATTATATTTTTTCTTATTATACTAATTTTTTCTTGTCAAATAGGGTTTTACAGCTTGAAGAACAGCTTCACCACCAACTTTTTGAGTTCTGGATTCTACATCAGTAAGAATACCAGTTGAAGTTGTGATTAAAGTATAACCAAAACCACCTTCGATTGGGAGTCTATCTTCAAATCCAACGAAAACTCTCTGGCCTGGTTTAGAAACACGTTTTAGCTTAGCTAATTTAATAGAATTGATTTGAACAGTTACAAATCTATCTTCTTCTTCAAAAGAATCAATAAGATTTAATCTAACCAATTTTTTACAAAGGTTAACAATGAACTTTGACTTGATTACTTGGACTGATTTATGGCCAGCCTGGAGACCGTTATTTATTCTAGCTACAAAATCGCTTACAATATCTTGAAATGACATAATTATTTACTACTTTTTACAAATCCTGTTAATAGGCCATCTCTGGCAGTTTCTCTGACACAAATTCTACACATATTTCCAAAATATCTAAGAGTTCCATTGCCTCTGCCACAAAGTGGACATCTGCGAACTACCCTAGATTTGAATTTAGGTTTTTTAAGTGCTTTGATACGTAATGCTTTTCTTGCCATATTAATTTGAATTTGCTTTAGTGAATGGGAAATTTAAAGTTTCTAATAGAAAATCGTTGTTTTGACCGTTTTTAAATGTTATATTTACTTGCATGCCAAAATCTTGTGCATTATCAAATCCAATCGTTGGAAATATAGATGCCGATCTTATACCAATACTATATGTTTTTTTGGTTTTGTCAAAATTAGACCTACTAATTCCTTTGAAATCTCTACTTCTTGGAAGAGCTAAATAGATCAAATTAAGTATAAAATCATACATTTTTTGTCCTCTCAAAGTAACCTGTAATCCAACAACTTTACCAGCTCTTAACTTGAACCCCGCAATAGATTTATTGGTTTTCACATATTTAGGCTTTTGTCCTAGTAGCGTCTCTAATTGTTTAGCTACATCATCTACTTGCTTAGTTTCTAATCTTCCAACTCCAACGTTAACAGAAACTTGTTTAACATTTGGGTAAGCAAAGATGTTTAATTTTTTCCCAAATTTTTCAACTAATTTAGTCTTTGATTGAGAAATGTATTCTTTAGTATCGGTTTTTAATGAATCAGCCATAATATTTAGTTGTTAGGTGTTGTTAATTCTTCAGGGATTGGTTGTTTACTAACTTCTTTGTCATTCTTTTTGAATTTTCGAACTCTCTTTCCATTAGAAGTATCGATCTTTACTTTAGAAAGAACATTATCTTCAGTTAAAAGTGCAACGTTAGTGATATTAATCTTCCGATCAATAAATGTTTGGATACCAGGGTATTTTTCACCGTTGTAAGTAACAGCTTTTCTAAATTTGGTAATTTTTGGTAATCCACTGATAGTTACTCTGGTAGTTTTACCTTCTTTGATAAAGACTTTTTTTATAATACCAGTATTACCTTTGTAACTACCTGATATTACTTTTACTTTATCTCCGCTTTGAATTTTTGATATAGACATATTACAATACTTCTGGGGCTAATGAAACGACTTTATTATATCCTAAGTCCTTGATCTCTCTACAAACTGGAGCTAGTACACGAGTAGCAATAGGCTCTCCACTAGTTTTATTGACTACTACACCCATATTTTTGGAAAAACGAATACTAGTACCATCTTTTCTGCTAATCTTTCTTACTGTTCCTGTAATTAGGATAGAAACTACGTCGCCTTTGCTTACTTTTCCATTTGGTTGAGCTTTCTTTACAGAGCCTCGAACGATCTGCCCTACTCTTGCAAAATGACGGTTATTTTTTCCGTTCACAGCAAAAAGCATGACCTGAAGGGCTCCAGAATTATCTACAATAGTTACTCTTGATCTTTCAATAAGCATATGATTTAGTTAGTTCTTGTTACAAATTTAGTTTTAAATGGGAGTTTGTGAGAGGCAATTCTAAAAGCTTCTTTAACTAGTTCTTCAGGAATTCCAGAGACTTCAAAAATGATACGACCTGGTTTAACTGGGAACATGAAATAATCGATACTACCAGCTCCTGATCCCATAGTCATGTTAAGACCTTTGGAAGTAACTGGGCGTGATGGGAAGACTCTGATGTAGACTTTACCACCTTTACATCTTCTACTGATAGACTTTCGAGCAGCTTCAATTTGTCTACTTGTTAACCAACTACTGGTTGTGGCCTTAAGACCGAATTGACCGAAAGCAACTTTAGATCCTCTGTGTCTTTGACCATTTTTAGTTAAGCCTTTTCGATTAAAGACTTTTTTGTGTACGATTTTCTTGGGAGTAAGCATAACTATTCTTTAACTTTCATTTTAATTGTTTTAGAAACGGGCCTGCAGCTTTCGATCTCAACACTTTGACCAATGGTAAAATTAGCAGAGTCTGAACATTGCACAGTATATTTCTTACGTGATTTATACTTTTTTTGGTACTTTGGATGAGTCTTAGTTGTAAACACTGTTACCACTAAAGCTTTATCCATCTTATTTGAAGTCACTACACCAGTCATATTAATACGTATAATTTTTAAATTTGTCCCCCTTATAAATCCAGACTTTTACACCAATAACACCTGCTTTTGTGTGAGATTGAATATGGGCAAAATCAATTGAAGAGTCAATTGTATGTCTTGGAATACTTCCGTATGGAAATTCTTCTTTTCTAGCAATTTCAGCTCCATTTAATCTACCTTTAAGACTGATTTTTGCTCCTAATACACCAGAGTATCTAATTTTTTCGATGTAACCTTTAGCTAGTCTTCTATAAGGAATATTACGTTTTAGAGCTTCTGATACTTCATAGGCAATTACGTAAGCTGATTTGAATGGATCACGAGATTCTTGGATTTCAATTCTAAGATCACTGCTAAGGTTGAATTTAGAGATTAATCTAGATTTCAATTCATTGATTGATTGTCCACCTTTTCCAATTACGATTCCAGGCTTGGTTACAAATAAACTGATTTCAGTCTTTTTATAGTTTCTTCTGATAACAACTTGAACAAGTCCAGCATTTGATAATTGAGAGTAAAGATATTCACGAATCTTTAAATCTTGCAATAACAGTTTTGAGTAACTTTTACCACTGGCAAACCAGACTGACTTTTGCAAATCATTTGGCGCTGCGCTGTGATTGGAAACATTACCTAGACGTTTTCCGGCTCTTAATAAATCGATTGATATTTTACTACCCATATTTGCTTTTAATTACTATTTTTTAGGATTGTCAACAGTTTCATTGTTGCTTAACCATAATTTAATTCTTGAAAATCTTCTTCGGATTCTAAATGCTGAACCACGAGCTCTTGGCATTACCCTGTAATACTTTTGAGCTTCTTCACAAACTAACTTACTAATTC
Source organism: Patescibacteria group bacterium (assembly GCA_038256935.1). GTDB lineage: Bacteria > Patescibacteriota > JACMRA01 > JACMRA01 > JACMRA01 > JBBSJV01. Next base: position 12,001 of record JBBSJV010000012.1, on the reverse strand, counting down.
TAAGGTTTTTGAATTCCTCAGGAGTAGCTTTAAGATTGTTTGTTCCAGTCTTGATTAGCTCGTAGAACTTCTTTGTTTGCCCTTTTTGCATCAATTGCAATTGTGACATAGCCTCATCAACTGTTAGTCCTCTCAAGCTATCAGCGATAAGCCTTGCTTTTTGAGGACTGTATTTCATTACTGTTGAAGATGTTGGTTTATTTGTAGTCATAAAATATCTTACTTACGTCTTTTCACAATTAACTTTGAAGAATGTTTTTTCTTATTTCTAGTTTTCACACCTAGAGCGACTTTACCCCAAGGAGTCTTTGGATTCTTAAGACCGATAGGATTGCGGGCTTCTCCACCACCATGAGGGTGATCTACAGGATTCATAACCTTACCTCTGACAGTTGGTCGAATACCCATATTGCGTTTTCTTCCAGCTTTTCCAATACGAACTAATTCATGACTTTCATTTCCAATTCGCCCTAATACGCATAAGCAGTCTGGTAAGAACTTTCTTATTTCACCTGAAGGGAGTTTGATAGTAATGTAATCAGCTTCTTTAGCAGTGACATCGGCATAGTTTCCAGCAGATCTTACCATTTGAGCACCTTTTCCTGGTTGCATCTCTATTTGTGATACTTGAGCTCCTAGTGGAACGTCTTTGAGCTTGATTCTCCTACCTACTTCAAGATTAGTTGCTCCAAAATATGATTGCCCTGCTTCTAAACCTTTGGTGTGTAAAATATAGTGCTTGGCTCCAGTTCTAAGATCAGTTACTAAACAAATAAAGGCAGATCTGTTTGGATCATATTCAATTGTATTTACCTTAAAACCTTTTTCAAAAGTATTTTTATAATCAACAAGCCTGACTAAGTTTCTATGCCCACCACCGCGATGGCGAACTGTAATTCTTCCAGTCTCATTTCTTCCAGCGTAATTTTTTTTACGAATAGTAAGCTTTTTGGTTGGTTTATTCGTAGTTAAAATTTCTCGGTAATTGATTACGGAGGTCTTTCTAAGGCCTGGATTAAATGGTTTGTATACTCTTATTTTAGACATAATGATTATTTACCAGCGGCTCGTCCACCATGTTGTTTAAATTTAGTTGGGTGAGAAAATTCACCAAGTTTTTGTCCTACCATCTCTTCAGTAATCAAAACTTTGACGAAATCTTTACCGTTGTGAACTCCAATAGTAAGTCCAACCATATCTGGTAAGATAGTACTACTTCTCTCCCAAGATTTTTCAATTACAGTTGTTCCAGCTGCTCTTGCTCTGGTTACTCTTTTTTGTAGAGCTGGTGCTATGTAAGGGCCTTTTTTTAGAGATCTTGGCATACTATTGTTTGATTAAATTAAGTTTAGTGTTTAAATCAGTTAGTTTATCCTCGGCTAAGACATTTTTATCAGTATAACTAATGTAGTACTTGACTAATCTTGTTTGAGAAATAAATCTATATTGCTTGCCTCGACGTTTTTTCTTGGCGGCATTTTTAACTACTCTGACTTTTGCTGGTTTTAATTCCATTGATTGCAGAGCTTGTTTGAAAGCAATCTTATCAACTTGAAGATGACTTGGAATACCAAAAACTTGGAAACCTTGAGAGTTAAGTAAATATGATTTTTCAGTTTGTAATAGCGTTAAAGACATATTTATTTAGTAATTTTAGCTTCCAATACTTCTAGAGATTTTGGGGTAAGGATCAAATACTCTTTAGCTAAAAGCTGATTTAGTTTTAAATTTGTAGAATTAATACAAGATGCTTCAGTATTTCTAAAACCTACGGTCATTGGTTTTTCTTCTGATGTGTAGAGAAGACCAAATGATTTTGGTTTAGATTTTAACTGCTCGGCAACCACAGAGAGTAGATCAACTACTGACTTGGTTTTGGAAAAATCAGCCTTGTCAGCAATGAGTAATACTTTACCTTTGCTTAATTTATCTTTCAAGATAGCTTTAAGAGTGGCAAGTCTTGCTGATTTGTTGATTTTGCTGTGCCAGTTGACCTCATTTGTTGGACCATGAGTGACACCTCCACCTACCCAGATAGGTGATCTTCTAGAACCGTGTCTTGCTCTACCAGTTCCTTTTTGCTTCCATGGTTTTTTACCACCACCACGAACTTCACCTCTATCTTTAGTGTGAGCATTTCCAGCTCTAAGGTTTAATTGTTCTGATCTGATGGTTTGAGATACTAAAAGTGGGCTGACTTCAAAATCCTTTAATGAAGCGAAGCCTTTGGTAGTTTCTTTCAAATCTTTAGTTAAGTATTTTATAGTAAAAGACATGTCTATTTATTAACTTTTTCAATTTTCAAAATACCGTGATTTGCTCCTGGAACTGATCCTTTTACAAAAATTAGTTTATTTTCAGGGTCGATATCGATAATTACCATACCTTTAACAGTATTAGCTGAGTTACCAGATCTTCCGGCCATTTTCTTTCCTTTGAGTACTCTTTGAGGCCATCTAGCTCCGATAGAACCTACCGCTCTTTCATGATCGTGACCATGTGAGGCAGGTTGTCCAGCAAATCCCCATCTTTTTACAGCACCAGTAAACCCTCTTCCTTTAGTTGTACCTGTGATTTTAAGTACATCGTCTTTAGAAAAATCTGCAATAGAGATTTCTTTAGTTTCTTCAGGAAGATCAATTTTAAATTCACCAATGATCATTGGGTCTCCTGTAATTTCATTCTTAGTTAAATGACCTTTAACTGGTTTAGAAGTACGTCTTCTTGTGAAGGCTCCAATTTGCACGGCAATATAACCGTCTTTTTCTTGTGTTTTCTTGGTAACAACGTTGTTGGTGTCAAATTCCAATACAGTCACTGGTACTGTTTTGTTTTCCACAAACAATCTAGTCATTCCAACTTTCTTTGCAAATCCAAACATACTATTTTTCCTCTTTTAAAGTTATTGTTTCTAAAGTGATGTCAACTCCAGCAGGAAGTGGTAGAGTAGACAGGTTGTTAACTACATCAGAATTTACCTGATAAATATCAATAAGTCTTTTATGCTCGTTAGATTCGATCTTGTCAGCGTGTTTACTGTAGACAAAAGGAGACCTGCGGAGGACAAAAACTCTCTTTTTAGTTTTAAGTGGTACCGGCCCTACGATAGTCCCCCCAGCTTTGACAGCAACTTGAATGAGCTTTCTTACTGCATCCTCAAGTACTTTATGGTCAAAGGAGGCTAACTTGACGCGAATCTTAGCATTAGTCATTGAAATATAATTAGTTAGTCTTAATAGCATTTATATAAGATTTTCACTTTGTCAAGCAATTACTTTTGTATGGAACATAAAAATATACAGGGAATACTTTTTTCAATCTACAGCGATACCCTATATAAAGGGGATTTTGGATTAGTGCTGACAAGTACAAATGTAGAAAAAATCAAGTTTCCAACCAGCTTTAAAACTTTCAAAGAATCTCACTTGATGCAGATGAATATGTTACTTGAATTAGAACTTATTAAAACTAAAAAGAATTGGATTGTTTCAAGAGTCAGCTCCTCGCATGTGTACTATACACCTACCGATTATCAGGACTTTTTGGCTTTTACTCAATGTATTGTGGAGCTCAAATCCAATTTAAGGGAAAATCAAGATACTCAAGTCTTAGTGCCACTTTTAGATTTTTTCAAGGATCGCCAAAGAGTTCAAGCTAGTCAATTTCAAAGAGAGCTCCTGACTTGGCTGGGGTTTTGATTTGACAGGGCTTGTTTAAGGTGATTAAACTAGTATATGACAAACAATTATACAGCCAAAAACATATCTGTATTGGAAGGCTTAGAAGCCGTTCGCAAGCGCCCTGGTATGTATATCGGAAATACCGGTATCGAAGGATTGCATAGATTATTAGGAGAAATCACTGATAACTCTGTAGATGAGTTTATGGCAGGACACGCTGATAAGATTGGGGTATATGTCCTTGAAGATGGATCTGCTATCGTCTGCGATAATGGTCGTGGTATCCCAACTGATATTCACCCTAAAACTGGTAAAACAGCTCTGGAAACCATTTTAACGGTACTTCATGCTGGTGGTAAATTTGATCAAAAGAACTATAGATTTGCTGGGGGTCTCCACGGAGTTGGAGCTAGTGTAACTAATGCCTTGTCGGAGTATATGAAGGTGTGGGTATTAAGAGATGAAAAAATCCATCACATGACTTTTGGCAAAGGAAAAGTTACAAGCGAGCTAAAAATTATGGATATAAGTGAGTTTGAATCGCAATACCCTGAAGTGGCTTCAAAAGTAGTCTGGAAAACCAATGGTACAATTATTCATTTCAAACCTGATGGAGAAATCTTTGAAACTCTTGAATATGATAAAAATGAGTTAGAAAAAAGTACTAAACAAACTTGTTATTTGAATAAAGGAATCCACATCAAGTATAATTACTTAGGTGAGGAAGCTGAGTTTTTCTTTCCAAAAGGAATAGTAACTTATCTTGAAGATATTACTACAAAAGACACACTTATTACTCCGATTGTAAGCTACGAAGAAGAGAGAGAAGGGTTTTATGTAGAGTTTTCTATGGCTTATGCCAGTAACTACAAAGAAAGAATCCACCCATTTACAAACGGTATCTATAACCCTGAAGGTGGAATGCATTTAACTGGGTTCAAATCAGCTATTACAAAAGTGATTAATAACTACGCAGTTGAGAAAAACTTACTTAAAAAACAAGATAAGTTTAGTAGTGAAGATTTGAGAGAGGGGATTGTGGCTATTTTATCAATCAAAATGGCAGATGCCCAGTTTACATCACAATCCAAGGTTAAATTGGGATCTACAAAAGCTAGAACTTTAACTGAAAAAATTGTCTCAGATAAGTTTGAAACATATTTAGAAGAAAATCCAAAAGTTGCTCAAGCAATTATTGCAAAGGCAACTCTTGCCATGAAAGCTAGAATCGCTGCCCGGGCTGCTAAAGAAAGTGTACTACGTAAAGGCGCTTTAGAAGGTTTATCATTACCTGGAAAGTTAGCTGATTGTTCATCCAAAATACCTGAAGAGTCAGAAATCTTCATTGTAGAGGGAGACTCAGCGGGAGGATCTGCTAAACAGGGAAGAGATAGACATACACAGGCTATATTAGCCCTTCGTGGTAAAGTTTTGAATACTGAAAAAGCCACTTTGGATAAGATTATGAACTATGAAGGTATCAAAAATATGATTCTTGCTTTTGGAACTGGTATTGGAGAGCAATTTAATCTGGAAAAATTAAGATATCATAAAATCATTTTAATGACAGATGCCGACGTTGATGGTGCTCATATCACCACTCTTCTTCTGACCTTCCTTTATAGATATATGAAAGATTTAATCGAAGAAGGGCATATCTACCTAGCAAGACCACCTTTGTATCAGATCAAGTACGGTAAGAAAATCGAATATGTCTATTCTGATGTAGAAAAAGATACAATTATCAATAAGGTTAAAGCTGAAGGAATAAATGTAGGAATCCAGCGTTACAAAGGGCTTGGTGAAATGAATCCTGAACAACTTTGGGAAACTACAATGGACCCTAAGTCTAGGCTTTTATGGCAAGTTACAGTTGGAGAAGCAGAAGCTGCTAATTTGGTCTTTGAAGAACTAATGGGAGCTGATGTTGCCCCTCGTAGGAAGTTTATCGAAGACAATGCTGTATTTGCTGAAGATATTGATTTGATATAGTAGTATATGACTACAATTGCAATTTTATGCGGATACGGAGTAATTGATCAAAATATAAGAAGCGAAACTGAAATGGTTGGGCTTAACAATTTCTATTAAAAATGTGTTGATTATTTAAACAAAAATTTAGACCACATTGATAAAATAGTTTTAAGCGGTGGCTATACTTATTCAGAGTATACCACCTCCGAAGCTTACAGCATGCAGGAAAGCTTTTTTAAACCATTTAATAATAGACTGGTTTTGGAAACTTTTTCACAAAAAACTTATGAACACTTAGTTATTGGGGCTTTAGCCAGCCGTAAGTATATTAAAAAGGAAGATAAAATTATTATATTTTGTGATAACTGCCGCCGCCAAAAAGTAGAAGTTGAGGCAGCAGTTTTGTATGATAAATTATTTAATTTCGAGGTAATAAGTTTTGACAGGCAGGATATTCACCCGCGTTCAGACTCTCATGTTCAGCTAACTGAAGGTTTGCCTTCTGATTTAAACTCTGAAAGTTTTCATCTCTGTAAAAAACTTTTAAAAGCTGAGTTTAACTTATAAAATTTGTATTAGAATATCAAAAACCCAGTATATTTCAACTGGGTAATATTTTTAATAATTTAAAAGCACTAGACGATTCCATTGATTGATCTATCATATAGGATAGATTCTTGAATATGTCTGTAGTTTACTAGCTCATCTTGATCAAACCAGATATCGATCTCTCTTTTGGCTTCATCAATACCATCAGCTGGATCAGTGCAGTGCATAAGGTTTCTAACTGCTCTTCCATCAACATTACTCATCTCGTAAGAATCAAGAGAGTAGTCACCTCTTATTGTACCAACGTCTGAAGTTGTAGGTTCAGTGCCACCGACAAGTTTTTTGACAATTGTCATAGCCATATTTCCCTCCCAAACCATCAAGATAGCTGGACCTGATGACATATAGTCAAGAAGAGCTCTGATGATGTCTTTTCCGTATTCAATAGCTGGTTTTGTAGCTTCTTCGCCTCTAGATTGCATACCTGCTACAATCTTTTCTCCTTTTGATAAATACCATTCATCATTTTTAGAATAGTGAGTAGATAGTTTGTCTTGGCTTGGAACTATCATTTTAACCGCAATAAGTTTTAGACCGGATCTTTCTAATCTGCTGATGACATCTCCGATTAAGCTTCTTTGGACTCCGTCAGGTTTGATCATTACAAAAGTCCTTTCTTTGTGTAGTGTTGAGTTAGTTTGTGACATACAATATTTTATTAAATATGGCTTTAATACCAGATATATGTCAAATCTATTTAAATCATTTATTGATCTAAGTCTATCTAAAACTGAATTTTGCTAAAGCTCTTTTCCCGCAACTAGGCCAATTACTTCTAACTGCCGCTTCTGATGACATCATAGATAAGCTGACTTTGGCGTTATGATCTGGATTAAAAGGGTTTGCGTTTACAATCCCAACTCTAGCTGCACGAGCTGCAAAATAATCTCTGTGTTGTTGGAATATTCCTAAATATTTCCCCCCGCCTCCAGATGCATCGGCTCTCATACCGCTTTCACAGTAAGCAATCTCAGTTGTAAGCAGTGGATTTACTCCATAAACACCTGACCAGTAATGAACTCTGGAAAGTGAATATGCTGCTGAGACATTACTTGGAGCTGGTGGAGTAGAAGCTAAGCCAGACCTTGATGGCTTGGGGACAGGTTTATTTACTTGTTTAACTTGAATTGCTCTTTGCTGGGCTAGTTGAGCTTGTCTCTGAGCTTCTAATTGTGCTTGTTTTTGAGCGGCTTCTTGGGCTTCTCTTTGAAGTTCTTGTTGATACTCAATATTTGCAGGTACTACTACCGCAGTATTATAAGCATAACTTTGGTATTGATCATCAAAAGACATATCCACATAAGAATAATCTTGGGTTCGATCAAAACTGAATCCATACTGTTGTTGAAACGGTAGGCTAATGTTAATCAGACTAATGCTGACTATTATTGAAACTAATTGTAACATATTAGTGCAGGCGGCGACCCTGAACTTTACTTAAAAAGCCATCCTCCAAACGTAAAAATACCACTGTTTCTTATTTATACAGCAAAAAAACAAAATTGTAAAGAGATAGGTTGATTATCCTATATTAATGAGAAAAACTAATGACGATTCTATTTTAAACCTATAACTTATCTTATAAGATCCCTCGGTTTGTAGTCTGCTGGCAAGTTATAGGTGTCTCGAAAGTCAACTAAAGCCCCAATATCTCTCATCACTCTCCACAATAGATCAGAAACATGAGGTGTGTATATATAAAGGGCACAAGTAATTCCGTTACTAAAGACAACTGGGGTTCCACCTACGGGTTCACTGAAGATAGTTGCGCCTTCGGGGCCAATCCAGCGTACATTTCCAGTAGCTCCAACCCAGTTATTAGCTACAAATTGCCCAGCTGAACTAGATTGTAGGCTACCAATTAACATTGTCACACCGACTTTATGCTGTCCTCTATAATTTACAAACGTAGTTTGATCTCCTCTAATACAGGTTTTCTCCAAGACCATTGTCCTTCTAACCATATGATAAACTTGTTGAAAAAGTCCCTTATTGTATTTCCAACTCGGGTTTTCATCCCAGCAACCCTTAGTTTTATCAAGTGTTTCAAAACAGTAATATCCAGTGGCTCTTTCTTTTCTGCCTGCAAGTAGATAATGACTTCGAGTAGCAGGGCTTTGATTGTATAAATTTGTATAAAAGCAGCCAGAGTTTGTATCTGCGTTTACTTGAGCACAGCTTCCGTAGACTAAGCCAGACTCTTTTTGAATAACCCCAAGAACAAAACCTGGATTTATTGGATTAACTGCGTTATCATAACATAAATCTGAAAATGTGCTTGAGCAACCTGACCCTAAGCCGGTTCTTGAAAGTAACCAAACAAAATTGGCAAAGCTTACCGTTGTTCCTTCTGAAGCTAAATAAGTCGTAGAAGGTGTAAAGCTTGTAGTAGTGTCTAATCTGTAAAATGATCCATCTTTTTGGAACTGTAAAGTAACTGTTTCTGTAGCTAACACACTACCCTTACTTTCTAGAAAACTTTGAATCAACTCTGGAGAGGCAAAACTTACAGGTAATGAAAAGATATCACTATCTCTAAGTACCAGGTCTTTATTATAAACATCTGTACTTGCTTGGACCCCTAAAGATTGATTTAGAGACAAAAAAGCCAAGAACACTAGCAAAATTAATATTTTTTTGAAAGCTGTGTATAAGTTATTGATATTCATTGATTTAGACATAGGGTTATCAACAAGATTAATCGAATTAATTATCATTAAGAGTTTTTTCTCTTTTGTTGTAAACAGTTGCGCACTTGTTATAAACACCCTGTGCTTATAGCTGCTGACTTTTAGTCTTTTATAGATAAGGATTAAACGGTTGTTAGCTACTTATCCACAAGACTTACTATTAATACTATATATTTAAATATATTTAATAGGAGAGGTGTTAATAGGCATAATAGTTACTGCATTGTACATAAATGTATATTCATCATTAATCATTGACAACATCTTAATCTAGGTTAAACATCCTATTGTAAATACAAATCATTATCAAATTATTAATATGGCCAAAAAAGTAGCAACAAAGGTATTGAACCCAGACACAGGAGATAGACGTAAAATGGCAGATTTAGCCATTAGTCAAATCAGAGGAACATTTGGACAAGGCTCAATTATGAAACTAGGAGAAGTTGCCAATCAAAACGTTTCAGTAGTTCCGACTGGATCACTTTCAGTGGATTTGGCCACAGGAATTGGAGGCTTACCAAAAGGTAGAATTGTAGAAATCTATGGTCCTGAAGCTAGTGGTAAGACATCTCTTGCCTTATCTTCTATTGCAACAGTGCAAAAAGAAGGTGGCATTGCTGCTTTTATCGATGCTGAGCATGCTTTAGACCCAGCTAGAGCAAAAGCTTTTGGAGTAAATCTTGAAGACCTTTATATTTCTCAACCATCAAATGGAGAAGAAGCTTTGGAAATAGTTGATAACCTTGTCAGATCCAACGCTTTTGATGTAATTGTGGTTGATTCTGTAGCAGCTTTGGTACCTAGAGCTGAGCTTGAAGGTGATATGGGAGATAGTAGCATGGGTGTACAAGCAAGACTCATGAGTCAAGCCCTTAGAAAGCTTACAGGTATCATCTCTAAATCCAATACAGTAGTCATCTTTATCAATCAATTAAGACTTAAAATTGGTGTCACCTTTGGCAATCCTGAGACTACAACAGGTGGTCAAGCCCTTAAATTTTACTCTTCTCAAAGATTTGAAATCAGAAAAGTTGGTAATTTGAAATCTGGAACTGATGTAGTAGGGGTAAGAATCAGAGTTAAGGTCGTTAAAAACAAGTTAGCTGCTCCGTTTAAGGTAGTAGAATTTGATATGGTTTTTGATGAGCCTGGTGTCTTTAGTAGAGCTGGAGAAATCATTGATATTGGTACTAGTTATGGAATCATCGAAAAAACTGGAAATACCTACACTTTAAAGCAAACTAAAGGTGAACCTATTAAATTAGGAGTTGGTAGAGAAAATGCTAAGAAACATTTATACGCTAACATTGAATTAATGGATGAGGCTGAAAAAGCAGTTCTAGAGAAATTTAAAGAAAGCTTAAATAAAGGTTACGTACAAGAGATTGCTACAGCATCATCAGATGAAGAGGTTGATACAACAGAAGAATAAACTGATTTGAAATTCTAGTTTCGAATCAATTTTAATGTGTTAGTTATTTTTTAATTTTGAAAATACTATCAATACTGATTTTAAATTATTTTTTGATACTCCTTATAAAACCTATAAACTGTCATATTCAGTAAAGCCAGATATCCCATGGTGTTATTAGGTTAATAAATCTAATATCTTTAAGGCCGATAAGTATAGACTTTACGATATAGCCAATCCCCATCTAACCTAGACACTTGTTCACAGAACTCGTAAGCCTTTTAATACTTAATTTATCAATAATATTGCTCAAACAGCTGTGGTCTGCGTTGTCTAAGTCATATTAGGATTGGCTATATGATTTAACCAGTCTAAACCTTAATGATTAAGAAGTTTATACTTTAAAAATTTAACACTACAAATTAGCCAACACAATGTTTTCTCAGCTTCGCTTCAAGATCACATCAATTATGATTATAACTTTATAAAACGGTCCGTAAGCTTGATTTATTCAAAAAAGAAAACTAAATCTTATCAATATTAATTATTAAAGAGTTATCCATGCTAGCTGCTCCTGTCTCAGAGTTTGGCATGATAAGTAATTTTCTTTGGTTGCCAAAACCTACGCTATTGGTACTTATTCCTTTGATTCCATCTAAAATGTTGTGAATTATCATTCTCTCGTAACTGGAAAGCCCTATAAGGACTACAGTTTTACCCTCAATTAAAACCCTCTCTTCTGCAATTGTAGGAATTTTAGCTTTAATCTTTTTTTCTCTAGCCACTCTATACCCATCGATATCGATTAAGAAGTGGGTTCTGTCTTGTGGGTATAATTTATGGATGTAGATGCGAATATAGTGTTGAAGTGAATGTATAATATCTCTGCTTTCTTCTTCAAGATCAGGGTTTGGGGTGATTGTTTGAATAATTATTCGCCACTGATCAGCTTCTTTTTGAAATTCTAAACTATATTCTTTAAAAAGGGTCGGTAAAACCTGATCCATGACTTTCTCTATAGAATTTTGTAATTCTGTTTGCATAAGAGTTATATACTAGTTTGCTCATTTAGTTAACCATTGTCAACTGTTTACAGACTAATAAGCGGTCAAAACCACCCGGGTCTTTATAAATTTTAGTTTCATAACCTTCAAATTTTTGATTATAAAGTTTTTCACCTTGGTTAATATTTCTAGGATCTAGTTCAAAAATAGCAATTTGAGGTGGTAAAATCATGTTTTGAGAGACTTTTTGATGTAGTTGCTCTAGTATTGTATTAAAATCATCAAGTCCTTCTAGACCAGAGTATATAGCCTCTTCAGGTTCATAAGTTACTTTAAACTCTTGCTTCATTTTTTTATCAAGTGCCGGTACGTATGGAGGATTGCTTATCAAGATCCATGAATCAACAGATAACAACTTTTTATCGATACGATCTAGCCAGTCGGAATTAACAAGGTCTACATTTTTTATTTTTAAAGCCGAGCAGTTTTTTTTGATTATTTTCATAGCAGCTACAGAATTTTCCACCAAAATAACATTTTCAAACAAACTAACTAGACTTAAACCAATAATTCCAGAACCTGCACCAAGGTCAACTAAATGAGTGGGTTTATTCAGGCTTATAAACTCTG
>JBBSJV010000011.1:0-22355 GCA_038256935.1 Patescibacteria group bacterium | reverse complement strand
TAAAATAATAACTCAATATCGTAGCTGGGATTATCAATACAGCAAATCCAGTTGATATTAGATTGTTAGGGTTATTCTTTGGTCGCATAAATTAGATATTAATAGTTATCACCAAAACTTGGTATTTGTCCAGCAGAGATTAGCCTATTACCTTTGAAGTTTTAACAGAACTTAAAAAGTTTTTAGGACAGTCCCAGTTATCTTAGATGAAAAATTAATGTTTTTATCACTTAACTAATTTTGGATTTTGTAGTTTATAAAAAGTCAGCATAGTACTTTTTTCTTCTAATTTATTTTCTTTTATTACTTGGGTAAAAACATCTTTATATTCTGGAAATAGAGCATCTCCAATGACTTCAATATCAATCATAGTCAGATACAAATATTTTGCCTTATCTAGAAAATACTCATATAAGCTACTTCCACCGACAATAAAAACTTCTTGATCTTGAAGCTGCGGAAAAAAAACGGGATTTAGATTAGTTGGGTCGTTAAGCCAGATTACAGAATCATCGATCTCGTCTGGTTTGGGGCTACTACTTATTACAATATTTAGCCTTTTAGGTAGAGGTTTAGAACCTATGCTTTCAAAAGTCTTGCGACCCATCACTACAGTCTTACCAGCAGTAGTTTCTTTAAAAAACAACATGTCAGTTTTAAAATGCCAAGGAAGTTTATTATCTTTTCCTATAACTAAATTTTTGGAAACAGCTGAAATTAGGGAGAAGTACATATATTTTGACAATACACTTATTTAAAAATTTAAACAAGTTATCATACTTTATGATTTACGTTTCTCATAGTAGATATTTTGATTTTCGAAATGAACTATATAAGCCCTTACTAGAGATTTTTGATGCTAATCAGATTATTTTACCTCACCAGTTAACATCAAATATATACCCAATAAAAGAGATGCTTATTAATAAGCAAATTGAATATATTTTAGCTGAAGTTTCATATCCATCCACCGGTCAAGGAATTGAATTTGGTTACGCCGATATGACAAGCACCCCTGTTATTTTACTAGCAAAAGAAGATGTAAAATTATCTAGTAGTGTAGAAGAAATGTTTACAAATATAATCAGGTATAAAGATACAGCTGATCTAATCGACCAAGTAAAATCAAGACTTATCAAAACTACAAAGCAATAGGTATTTTTCCTAAAGATCCTAAAGGATTATATTGGTAGTCAAAATTTGAAATGATTTCTGTAACAACAGATAGGTCTTTATCCATAGCTCTTTGAAAAGTATTTTCTGGCAGATTTAGCTTTATTTCAGTATGCGGGTTAAATCTAGCTAAAATCTCTTCACAATGCTTGTACTGGTTTTCATAGATATGAAGGTGGGATATACTATAGTGAAGATGCCCTGGTTCCAAATTTAATCTTTGAGCTAAAATATTTAATAATAAAGCAAAACCAGCCACATCATGAGGTAATCCCAAAATAATATCATTGGATCTAAAGATTACATGAAAATTTAATTTTCCATTTACTACATTTGCTATCCAAATTGGAACACAGGGTACATTTTTCTTGGCCTCACCGTCTAAACCGTCTGTATTAGGATCCCAGGTTACTACCACACCTTGACGTGAAGAAGGGTCTTTCTCAAACATATTTATCAAAGATTGAACTTGGTCTCTATGAAAGAAATTTCTCCACCTGTAACCGTAAGAGGAATCAACTGTGTTATCATCTTCAGCAAACATATTCCAAGCCTTTGAAAAATTCTGGAAAAAAACCAAATCCTTCTCACCCTGAAGATACCAGATTTGTTCAGCAACAAATAGTTGAGTGGGAATCTTTCTTAATGTTAAAAGTGGAAAATTTTTCATATCCAGATTCAAATCTGCCCCAAGTAAAATCTTGGTTTTGAGACCTGTCCTTTGATTCATTTCCTCAAAGCCTTGATTATAGACTTGGAAAAGCAATTTTTTGTATTCTAGATCAAAAGTAGTCATATTAAACAGTAAATATTACATCAGCTTCTAGCTCAGTTTGGTTGGTCCCATCGTAATAATTATTAAATGGGTAGGGGAATAAATGGATTTGTTGGCAATCTGTAAATAACTTTAGGTCTTCATAATTACCACTTCTCTCAATTTCATTTAACACAATAATTCCTCTTTTGGTAAGTTTTGTCTTCCAGGCAAGTTTGCCATTGTATCCAGCATCGATTGTAGCTGAAATGATTTGTTCTATTAAGGTGCTTTCACTTTTATTTATTCTAGTTACGCGGCTTCGATTATTTAACATTCCATACACTTTATCAAATTTAAAGACTTCTTTGGATTGAAAATAACAGATCTGATTCTCGTTATCAAAGTACTTGAGATCAAAATGCTGGAGATCGTAAGTGGGTTTTATCTTGATATCAACTGTAACTGCCATAGCAATAGATTTAATTGGTGAAATAATTCATTAAGTCAAAATTAATCAATCTGCAAAAATTGTTTAACCCAGCTTTTAGACAAATGAACCTTAGAGACACCCGATTTTTCCATGGCCTCACTGCAAGGTTGGCAGCACCACCAATGCCCATATAAATATATCTCTCCACCAATTGTATCTTGACCACTAGCTAGCACATTAGTCACTGCCTTTGACTCTGAATGATTAACAGGGCTACAACCAGGGCAGAGTTCATAGCCTTGACCTGTAGGAATACCTCTCGAAACTCTTACACAATCATTTTCTTCATGATATTTTGATCCATTTGCTGCTTTACCAATTATAGTACTATCTTTAACTAATAACGATGCGTTGGGCATGTTTTTATCTAATGAATTTGTGATGCTAAATTGCTTTGCAGACTCAAAATATGGATTATCTATATAATCGATTTCAAATGCCTGTGATTTATAGGGTAAAACTATCCATATTTCTTGTAAATTTGATCCAGATTTATTTTTTTCAAAAACCACACCGTTAGTCAAATCTACATTTTTGTAATCAATAACCCCGCTGTTTGACTCGAAATAACAAATTTTAGCGCCTTTGAATTCTCTGACTTCTATTTTTGTATTTTCATTAACAAATTCTGTCATTTTAAATATTTTAAACTGATTGTAAAACTTTTTCAACTTCATCCAAATGCTCATATTCAACAAAAGTGGCTTGATTTTTTGGAATTCCCAAAACCATCTTTGATATTTTTAAACCCTTCTTATGGGCGATAATTAATTTTTTCTTATTTTCCAAGGCAATTCCAATTTCTATTCCAAGACCAGTTGAGACTTCATCTGCAAATGCAAGAAACATATCAGACTTCAAAACCTGTCCTCGATCAAATTTATAGACAAGCTCTGCTGGGTGATCACCAAGGCCAATAAAATCTAGAATTTCAAAATATTTTTTTAGATCTTGCTTAAAAGCTTTCATCTCTGCTTTAAATTCTTCTGTAGCGTAATTTAATGAGTGTCCAATATATAATTTTTTCATAATATTTTATTTACTAACCTCAAACCCAGAAACCATCCATGCATTTATCCCTCCTGCTAGGTTATAAATATTTTCAAAGTCGTTATCAGCCATGATTTGGGCTGCTCTAATGCTTCTCTGGCCGGACCGGCAATAAACTACGTAGGTTTGGGTTTTATCTAGGGCTTTTATTTTGTTTTCAAATTCAGGATCATAGTAGTCAATATTTTCACTTCCTGTTATATATCCGACCTCCTCTCTTTCGGTCTGGGTTCTGACATCTAGGATTATAACATCAGGCTCAGTTGTCAATTTGTTGTTTAGTTGAGCTGGGGAAAGGTTTGTGTAGGTAGTCATATTTTCAAGCTCTGAGAGATCATCGGTATTGACTCCTAGAACTTGTCCAGCACTCAGGCTCTTTCCATTTTGGTAGGCAAAAGTAGCTCCCACAATTAGCACTAGAGCAAGGCTTCCAAGGATTAATCTAGAATAAATTTTAGACATGGTAATAATTTGTTTGTGTTTGATAGTTTCAGCTTAGTCAAGTGAACTTTTTGGTTTCATGTCGAACTTAAAAGCTTAACTTACACTCAAAAGACTCGCAAACTCAACTCCTATGGAGTTTCAAACAGTGTTCACTCTTTCGTGCAAGCAAACCTTTTAAGAGGGTATAGATTTCCTAACCTTCAAATTTTAATTTAATATATTCAAATCGTTTATAATGACTTAAGTTTGCCAATTTGTAAATAATTTTGTCATACTCAAAAATAACATCTTTTATCATGATAAAATCTAGTCAAAGCAATCCTAAAGAAGCTGAAGATGAGGTAATGTTACCTTCAAATAGTGCTTTTGCCATGCAGGCTTTAGTTCAAGAAGAGGTGGAAAATAACCCCCTTAGGCCGCAAGATCTAGAGACTTTTATTGGGCAAAACAAACTTAAAAAACAGCTTCGATTAATCTTAGAATCAGCCAAAAAACGCAATCAATTGCCTGAGCATCTTTTATTTTATGGTAATCCTGGTCTTGGTAAAACCTCCCTTGCATATGTTATTGCAAATGAGATGAAAGCTGAGTGTAAGGTAATTGCTGCTCCTACTTTGCAACGAGCGGGTGATATTGTAAGCTTACTACTCAATCTTCAACCAAATACCATTCTTTTTATTGATGAGATTCATAGGCTTCGATCTAACCTTGAAGAAACTATGTATTCAGCTATGGAAGATGGGCAAGTAGATTTATTGATGGGCAAAGGTCATGGGGCTCAACCAGTCAGGCTACCACTACCACCACTAACCATAATTGGTGCAACTACGATGCGTGGAAAGATCTCAAAGCCTCTTCAAGACAGATTTCCAAGTATTTTTAGGCTAGAACCTTATGATCACGGCGAGATTGTAAAGCTAATCACTCAAAACGAACCAAAACTTGAGATCAAAGTAGATGAAAAAGCCAAAGAGTTTTTAGCTGAGCGTTGTAGAGGGGTGCCAAGGGTTGCTAATAATTTTCTCAAGCGTCTGCGAGACTATCAAGTAGTGCATGATCTAAAGTCTATTAATTTAGAACAAGTAAAAGACTTTTTAAGTGAAATTGGAATTACTGATTATGGCCTTACGGAAATGGACATTCGCTACCTTAAAAGTCTTGAAAACAATACATTAGGACTCAAAACTTTATCAGCCATCCTAAGGGAAGAAGAAGACACAGTCGAGACTGTAATCGAGCCATTTTTGCTTGCAAGTGGGTATGTGGACAAAGATTCTAGGGGAAGAGCCCTTACAATAAAGGGTAGGGAGATGCTGGATAAGCTGGGGGGTGTAAATTAGGGTTTGTTAGGTGTTCACCCCCCCCTGTCACCCCGTACTCGTTACGGGGTCTATTAATATATATTATTTTAAAATGCGTTTTAAATGGCGTAATAAGAATTACCCTTCTTATGCTTCCCATTCCTCTCAATCCACACTCAGTCTTGTAACGTGGGGCAAAGACTAAATTCTACCCCGATCAAGAACACCCTTTTAAATTAATGTTTAATTTGTAGGGAACCCGTTAAGTTGGATCGCCATTTGGTCGGTTGATTCTGAACCTGGCACCCTAACTCGCCGCGGCCCCCTTCTCTTAGTTGAATTAAACTTGAACCAAACAGTCCCGATCAAGTCAGGCCACTTCGTTTCGTTTACTTCGTAAACTGGCACCCTCGCTCGCCACGGGGCCTTTCTCTCAGTCGCCGTGAGGCTACGAATAAAATGTCCTGAATAAATCACAGGCCACTTCGTTTCGTTTCATTCTGAAACTAGCACCCTAGCTCGCCGCATGGCCTTGACAAAAGTTTTAAATACCGTTTATCTAGTATTTAAATGACCAAAACTTCTGATGTAAAATATCATTACGCCGTTGGTAGACGCAAAAGAGCTACTGCAAGGGCTAAATACTACCCAAGTTCTAAAGAGCTTGAGATTACAGTTAATAAAAAACCGTTGATCGGATACTTTGAAGATTACTACGCTAAGACTATTCTAAATGCTTGTACTCAAATCGGTCTTACAACAGGTAGAGTAGACTTCTTTATCAATGGTGGTGGAATCTCTGCTCAATCTGAAGCAGCAAGATTAGCTCTAGCCAAATCCATGCTTAAAGAAAACGAAGGTAATAGACCTCTTCTTAGAACCTTTGGTTTGCTAACTACTGATATCAGAAAAGTACTTCCAAAGAGACCAGGTCTTCGCAAGAACAGAAAGAAAGAACAATGGAGCAAACGTTAATACAAATTTTAAATTATAATATAATATTCAATTATGGCACATAAGAAAGCGATGGGATCCACAAGAAACGGTAGAGACTCCTCTGCCAAACGTCTTGGAGTTAAGATCTTTGGAGATCAACCAGCCGAGTCAGGAAACATCATCATCAGACAACGTGGTACTAAGTTTCACCCAGGACAAAATGTAAAAATCGGAAGTGATGATACATTATACGCCGTAGTTGATGGATACGTAAAGTTTCGCAAAAAGAAAGTCCGTGTCTTTACAGGTAATCTTAAGACCAGAACCTTTGTTGATGTAGTTGCTTAAATACTACAATGAAAGAAGAAAGAACCCAACTTTTGATTAGACCAGCCAATTATTGGCTGCGTTTTGTTGTTAGGATAATCGATTTTTTTATCTATCTGTTTATCAACATATTACTGATTTCAATAATTTCTATATTACTAACTTCAGGACTTGGAATCAGTCTAGAGCAGTCTCAGCAGTATTTTCAAGCATGCTACGCAAATATTACTTCTCCAGAGTGTTTAAACCTGGGGACCAACTTTAAAATTCTTTTATGGTCTATTCCAACCATTTCTACATTAGTTTACATTGCCTACTTTGTAATCCTGCCAAAGTTTTTATTTAGAGCCACACCTGCCAAGTTATTATTCAAGTTAAAAATAATAAATCAAGGACAAGATAGCCTGATTCTATTGCAGCTTTTTGTGAGAGAAATATTCTTTATATTATTTATTTTCTTTACTTTTTCACCGTTTATTCCAGCCTTAGCTCAAGTAGCTTACCTTATGCAGCTCTTTATCTTTATTGAGAGCTCCAAGGCTTTATTTAGCCAATCCCAGACCACTTGGCACGATGATTTGTCTTCTACAAAAGTGATTCAGTTACAAAAACTTGATAAAAATGAAAATTTCATTTAAGAATTAAATTAATATGGCCGTACCTAAGAAACGATTAACCAAAAGACGAAGAAATAACCGAAGAGGAGCTCCAGGGCATGGACAAGTCACGCTATTGCAATTAGCAAAATGCTCTAACTGCTCAACAAGGGTAATGCCTCACTGTGTTTGTTTTAACTGTGGATATTATAGAGGCAAAAAGGTCTTAACCAAATTTGCAGTTTAAATGTGGGATAAATACCTGCGACGATTATTACTTGTAAGTATCTATAATTATCTATATAGTCAGTTTAACGAATTAAACGTTCAAACTAGTGTTGATTATACAACTAATTCTCAATGGCTGCAGCTTATGTTAACAGCAACAGACTGCCAGCAAGGGGAGTATGAACAAATTGAAGCCAAATTTAGCTTAGTTTGGGATGATTTCTTGAGCTCAAAAGGTGGTTTTGAAGAAGTCATTGAGCCAAAACTGAATGATAAGCAAAAAACTTATACGCTCCTTAGAGCAATATTTTATACTTATTTACTGGAAAAGAAAGACTTAGCATTATCTGAAGCTTCTGAAATAAAAGCCCTGATTAATATATATCTAAAGCTACTTCAACAATTTGGTGCTAATGAAAACAGACAGTTTGCCCATGCAATCTTAGCAAACCTTGATACTCAAATTGAGACAAGTAAAGCAAGTAATGATCTTGACAAAGACTAATAAAAACCTATTAATTCTATAAATTAAATTTAATATTATAAACTAGTGGTAAATAGACCAGGACCAAGAAGAAGACGAAGAAGAAACTTTGCTGAACAGAGAAAAGAAGACTTTATTTACTTCGAAGATGGTGTTGTCGTTGAATCTTTACCCTCTACAACTTTCAAAGTTCGTGTTAAAAGGTTGACAAAAGATAAAATAACAGGTGAAAATAAAGAACTCGAACCGATGACGATCATTTGCCACTTAAGAACCAAATTGATCAAGCGTAGAGTTCAGATTATCAAGGGTGATAATGTCGTTGTAGAAGTCAATCCAATGGATATGTTCTTTGACGAAGAAAACAATATTTTAAAGGGTACTATAATTGAAAGAAAATAATTATGAAAGTAAAATCATCACTAAAAATGAGAACTGCCGGAAGAGAAGAAATCCGTGTCAGACGTAATGGAGTGCGTATGATTCTACCAAAGAAGAACAGCGTCAAAGGTGGAAGGCTCAAAACCAGAACTCCTATCCCTTACAAACAACGACTTTTAAACAGGAAAAAAAGAAAATATTAATATTATATGGCGACAGTACGTATTGCAGGACAAACCCTCAAAGGCAAACAAAACATTAGATTTGCTTTGACTCCAATCAAAGGAATTGGAAAAAACAATGTAAAAGAACTTCTTCAAAAAGTCTATACTAGCCTTGGTGAAAAGTTTGGTAAAGATTTTAAAATGACTTGGGATGAGTATTACGCTGCTGATCTCGAAGATTTTTCTGAAGACCAGTTAGTTGTAATTAGAAACACCATTGAAAATGACTATCTAGTAGAAGCCGATCTTAGACGTAAAGAACAAAGTGATGTTAGACGTTTGGTTGAAATCGGTACTTACAGAGGTGTTAGGCACCAAAAGAAACTTCCAGTTAGAGGCCAAAGAACTAAAACTAACTCTAGAACTGTTCGTGGAAACGTCCGTCTCACTAAAGGTAGTGGAAAGATTAAATCAGGTCAGAAGACTTAATAATTAATACTTTAATATTTTACTTTAAAATCAATATTTATGCCAAAGAAAACAGCACTCAAGAAAAAAATCAAGATCAAAAGAAAAGTTCCCATAGTCAGAATATGTCTAAATGCAGCTTTTAATAATAGTATCGTCACTTTGACAGATCTAGAAGGTAAAGTACTTGCTTGGTCAAGTGCAGGGCATCAAGGATTTAAAGGAGCTAAAAAATCAACTCCATTTGCTGCTCAAAGAGTAACTGAAGCTGTTCTTGAGACGTACAAAGCAATCGATGCTAATAGTGCTCACTTAGTCATTAAAGGTGCTGGAATGGGTAGAGATTCATTCTTGAGAGCTATTCAAAATGCCAATATCTCAGTCGAGTCTATTAATGATGTCACAGGTTTCCCATTTGGAGGAGTCTCAGCTCGTAAACGAAGAAGAGTCTAACGATTAATACATATGTCAAGATATACTAAAGCCAAAACTAAACTAAGCAGACGCGTCAATCGTAATCTATTTTTAAAAGGTGCGCGTAGTTTCTCCGCTAAAGACGATTATACTAAGAATCCTTTCAAACAATCTAACGCTGGAAGACGAAGACGACCTGCTAACTCTGAGTACTCTAAACAATTAACTGAAAAGCAAGCTCTAAGATTCTACTATGGATTATCTGAAAAACAGCTTGCTAATGTATTTAAGAAAGCCTTCAAACAAACTGGAGATACAGCTCAACAAGCTCTAACCAAACTTGAAATGAGATTAGATAATGTAATTTACAGAGCAGGCTTAGCTAACTCTAGAGCTCAGGCAAGACAGCTAGTAAGTCACGGGCAATTTGAAGTAAACGGTGTCAAAACCAATATCCCATCTTTCTTGGTTAAACCAGGCGATGTGATTAACGTCAAAGCCAACAAGCAAAAAAGCAATTTCTGGTCAGTTTATGAGCTTCAAATCCCAGGTGGAACTCCATCATGGCTCGACAGCACCAAGAAATTAAGCGTCAAAGTCCTAAGCATGCCAATACCAGAAGATTTACCTGATGATATGAACATGGCTTATATCGTCGAATATTATTCAAGAAAAGTAGCATAAGCATAATTATTATATATATGAACAAAGGACTAAGCATCAAACTATGTAGATTCGGAAAGAAACACCAACCTTTTTATAGGCTTGGAGTATTACCTATCTACAGACATCCAAGTAGGCAATTTGTAAAAGAATTTGTGGGTTGGTATAATCCAATAACAAAAGAATTTAATGTAAACCAAGCTAGATTAGATTACTATTTAGATCAAAACATTACCCTTACTGAAACAGTAAAATCTCTATTAAAAAAGAATAATTTATTAAAAGTATAGTTTTATGACAGATACATCTTCAGTGGATTACAATATATTACTAAATCTATTACAAAATTTAGTTACTCAACCTGATAAGCTTACGATCACTCGCAAAATCGATGAACAAGGCGTTTTGCTTTCTGTTTTAGTCGATGAGACTGACATGGGTATCGTTATTGGTCGTGGAGGAAGTATGGCTAGTGCTGTGAAGACTTTGATGAGAGCTGTTGGAAAAGCTAATAAAATGAACATTAGAGTACAGTTCTTGGAGCCAGATGGTACTATTCGCTACAATAAACCAATGCAGCAACAAAATTCTGATAATCCTGACACTTATAATCGTAACACTTCTAGCTTTAGAACTGATATTTCTGATGATCAAAAGGAGGAGGCTGTTAATTCTTTAGATACAGATTTGGAAGAATTTAAAATCAATTAAAGCCTAATATTTAGATTTTTACCCTGTTTCTACAGGGTTTTTTTATTTTAGAAGTTAGATAGCCCGCCACACATTTTCATCCAAATACTATACAAAAATTATAAATCAAGTCTTTATTGTATTAACCAATAATAACATTTATGACAGAGAATTTTTCTAAACCAAGACAATCACCAAGATCTAATAACAGGTCTAGACAGTCTAATAGTAAATCCAAATCAAATTCTAACCCAAGATCTAATTTTTCAAGATCCCCAAGACAAGCTAATAAGAAAGGTCAAAAAACCATGGATGTTGACTACAATTTATTAGTCAAGAAAGCCACGCCTCAAGCTATCGAGGATTATATACCAAGCAAGAGTTTTGCAGAGCATGGGTTGCATCCAAAGTTAGTTGAAAATCTAGAGCAAAAAGGATACACTCAACCTACTGCAATTCAAGATCAAGCTATTTCTCATATTCTAAATAAACGAGATTTGATTGGAATCGCTAATACTGGAACTGGAAAAACTGCTGCCTTTTTATTACCTTTGATTCATGAAGCTCAAAAGAATCCAAATAAAGTAACTTTAATCTTAGCACCCACTAGGGAACTTGTACTACAAATTGCTCAAGAACTAAAATCCTTTATAAAAGGTAGTAAAATTAGTTATGTGGAAGTTATGGGTGGGGTTAGTCAGCACAAACAAGTGCAACAACTGAGGATGAGACAAAATTTTATAATCTCGACGACGGGCAGGGGGCTAGATTTAATCCAGCAAGGTTTTTTCCCTATTCAAAAAATAGATACTATAGTTTTAGATGAAATGGATCAAATGCTGGATATGGGTTTTATACGAGATATTCGAGAGATTTTAAAACGAGCAACTAATGCCAACCATTTACTTTTCTTTTCTGCAACTAATAATAAAGAGGTAGATGCAATTGCTCGAGAAATGCTCAATGATCCTATCTTAGTTTCTGTTGTAAGGGGGAAAACTGCTGATAATGTTAATCAAGATGTAATTGAAATCAGAGATGGTGAAAATAAGTTTGAAAAATTATGTGAAATATTATCAAGAAAAGAGGTAGAAAAAGCCATTGTTTTTGAAAACACCAAACATGGAAGTGCTAGAATAGAAAGAGATCTTTTAAGAAAAGGGTTTAAGGCAGTTGCTATCCACGGTAATAAGAACCAAAACCAAAGAACAAGAGCTTTGGATGCTTTCAAATCCAACCAGGTTAATATTCTAATTGCAACCAATGTAGCAGCACGTGGACTTGATATTCCTCAGGTCTCTCATGTTATTAACTACTCTCTCCCTCAAAGTAAAGATGATTATATTCATAGAATTGGTAGAACTGGAAGAGCCGGTGAAGTAGGGCAAGCCTTTACCTTTGTAAATGTTTCCAAATAAACACATCACTGATATGTGAATAAAACATAAAAGTTTTTTTGATTACAGATTATAAATTTAAAGGCAAGCTCTGGATTTTTAAATATTGGTATCTACTTTTTGACTTCTTGATATTTTCCAGCCACTAAAAGGAATTTATAATAACTAAAACTAATTAGGGTCATACCCAAAATTTCTGCACTTTCTTCTACCGTTATTAAAGTATTGTAGTTTTCAGAATAGCTACCTGAAGTTGAAAAAGTTTCAAAAACCGGCACAAGTATTAGTAGTGTAATAGCAAATATGAATACAAGCACCCATAATTTCAAATGTTTATAAAGTGATTTTAACTGCAACAAAAACAACCCTGCGGCAGTCATAAATATTGGTAAATAATAAATAACCCAAATAGATCCATCGTAGCCACTCTCACGGGCTGTGTCATTTAATTCTATACTTTGAGCGGGGGCAAAGTCCATTACAAATGTAGGTACATTTTCATGAATCATAGCCATCTCATCCAGGGCTACAAAGAGAGTTAGTAGAAAGGCAAAAATAGAGATAAATTTAACCATCCACGAGAATTTTTTAAATTCATTTCTAAAAATAAATAAAGCAAATAAATGAGCAAAAATCAATAATTTGAGTCCTTGATAAATGGTGGGAATATTGGCTTCAAAATCAAGATTAAATAAGATGAAACGTCCAAACAACAGGTGAAGCAGAATTATAAGTAAATCTAAACTTAAAAAAATAAATAATATTTTATAAGTCTTGTGAGTAAATGGATTGGACATTATTATTTCCAAAAAATAGGGTACAAACCCCTAATTGTCAATTTACTTTGGATTTGTAGTCTCATCTTTTTCTTGACTTATTTGATTTCTATAACCATTATACAGATCACGTTCTAGAATCAATTGAAAAACACTTGGATAGTTTATAAAAACTGTAAGATAGATTAGATTAAACAAGCATTTTAATAGGTTAAAATCGATATCTTAGAACTTTATTAAAAGTAGGAGGTTAAAAATAAATATACATTATGTATCAAATAATAATTGCAATATTACTAGTAGTTTGTTTGGGGTTGGGGTATTATGTTTGGAAACAATCTCAAGATTCAAGCTTCACCAGCAGTGATAAAAAATATACTGAAAAAGAGCTACAAGCTAAACTAAAACAATTTGAAGAAAATAATAGTAATAAGTCAGTATCTTCTGAGCAGGAACAAGAATTAAAGCAAAGACTGGATCAGCAAAACAAGTTAGTCTTAGCTGAGCTAAAAATTGAATTAGCAGACAAGGTCAGAGAAGAAGAAAAAGAAATGAGAAAAAGAACTCTGGAACTGCAAGAGCAAATCAATAAAAAAGAACAGCAATTAGAAGAAAAACTAGATAAAATTGACCTAGAAAGAGAAAAGATCGAGAAAATCAAAGATGAGCTGCGAGCAATTAGAGATGACTTATTGGTTAAAAGACAAGATGTCGAGCAAAAAGAAAATGAGCTTGAAACTAAAATCCAGACTAAGTTAGAAGAGCTTGCTAAGATTACATTTACAGAAGCTAAAACTAGAGTATTGGATCAGTCCAAGGAAGAAATGGGACATGAGCTGATTAGCTGGCAACACAAGATTGTGGAACAAGCAGAAGAGGATGCCAATAAAAAAGCTAGAGAAATTGTAGCCATGGCTATCCAAAGATGTTCTAGTGAAGTAGCTAATGAATTTACAATCACCACAGTAAAATTAAACTCAGAGGATGACAAAGCCAAAATCATTGGAAAAGCTGGGCGCAATATCCAGTGGCTTGAAAAAACTTTGGGCGTAGAAATTGTTGTAGATGAAACTCCTGAGGTGGTCACGGTTTCAGGGTTTAGCTCAGTTCGAAGACATATTGCAAAACGTACCTTAGAAAAGCTACTAGCTGATGGTAGAGTACACCCTTCTTCAATAGAAGAAATGCATGAAAAAGCCAAAGCTGAGATCGCTCAAGAAATCGCTGAAGCAGGAGAGTGGGCAGTAAATGAATTAGGGATTTATGATTTTCCAGCCAAACTAATTCGTATGATTGGTAGGCTAAAATTCCGCACCAGTTACGGGCAGAACATGCTTCGCCACAGTGTAGAAATGGCCAAGCTTGCAGGTCTTCTAGCTGATGAAGTAAATGCAGCCTTTCCAAATCGCACTACTCCAGTTGATAAAATGGTTTGTATCAAGGGAGCGCTTTTGCATGATATTGGTAAAGCAGTTGATGAAGAAACAAGTCCTAAAGGAAATCATATTGAACTTGGTGAAAAAATCTGTGACATGTTTGAACTAGATTGGAAGATCAAAAAATGTATCTCTAGCCATCATGATGAGTCCTATGAAGATCCTGAAAGAGGGATGTGTATCGAGGCAATTCTTGTAGATGCTTGCGATAATATTTCTGGAGGTAGATTAGGGGCTCGTAAAGAAACAGCTGAAGCATATTTTCAGAGAATGGAGGCTTTGGAAAAAGTGGCCCAAAATACAGTTGGAGTTACCAAATCTTGGATCATGCGTGGAAGTAAAGAAATGTGGGTTTTCTTTGATACTGAAACTGTCTCTCCAGCCCGTATGAATAGGATAATAAGACAAATCTCTCAAGACATTAGTAGCATGGTCAAAACTCCAGTAAAGATCAAAGTAGTTGGTTTTTATGATAAGAGAGTGATCGAGTACGCAGGTTAAGCTAGGTTTAAAATAACTTATGGAAATTGTCATAACAATGGGATGGATATTCATATTTTGGTTATATGTGTATTTTAATTGGAGGTTTTATAATCAAGGCAAAGAAATTAGGGATACATTAAATATTAGGCCCCTTGGTCTTGTTTTACCTGCTCTAACATTAGCTATTCATATTGCAAATCTTTGTTTATTTCATTTCACTGAGCAAAATCTAATACTTCACCCACTTTTATCTAATCCAGTCCCATTGTCTATTTTATCCCTTCTTAGTGTGGATATAATTTTGAGAAGAATCCAGTATTTTTCTACCATCCAGAAATCACTCTCAATACTAGTTTTAATTATATTTTCTATCTCTCTTGCAATAAGTAGCCAGCAATCTCCAAGCTTTTATCGCCAGTTTTTATCAAATACTAGATATTGCCCACTTTCTAAACCAACTTTGGTGACTACATTTAATAACGAGGGGAGAGTTTATGAAACAGAAAACACTTATCAATTAATCTACAATCTTGATACCAGTCCAGAGCTAATTTTTTGTCAGAGGTATTAGATAATTTAAGTAACAAATATGAATCAATAATTATAACCTATTTAATATAATGCTATACATAAAGGTATCGAAAGCTAATCGAGCTCCCCAGACATGAATAGTTACGTAATGAATAAACGGATTCCCTGTTTTAACGGTGAAGACAGACTTACCCATTCCAATAAGAGTTTGGGTAGCAATCGTATAAGCAATGGTAGTCAGTGCTATTTGCCAGGTCGAATAATCCACTCCTTGATCGAACATGCTAAATAATGAGTAGAACAATCCTCCAAGAAATACTACTGTGAACTGGTTTTTAATGAGAACACTCAGTCGAGGTAGAGCGATCAAATGGATCATGATTAATACCGGTAAGCCTGCCCCTAAGGTATTTACCAGTATTCCAAAGGGTATAGCCGAAAAGTATTCTCTTACATTCAGTTCGAAAAATTCAGGAGTTGCCAAAAGCGCACCTGCTATATCAATGAACCAGAAGAACAGAATAATCCATATATCTCTTTTCCAGTTTATAGAGCACCATAATGTACTAAATTTAAAACCTTGTTTTTGTAACCACACTAAAGGCGTTAGTATATACGTACATGAATACACAGTCACCCATATAAGAATATCGAGAAGACCAAAGTTATTTTCAAATACAAAGGGGCCAGGAAAATGTAACCCAATATAAATTGAGTAATCACAAGGTATATAATTGCTAATATAACTTGGCTCAAAGCCTTTGACTGATCCACGGCATAGGCCTCGACCCAATCCGGTTTCTTCCATTTCCTACCTACCAAAAACATCAGCCCTACCGTAGATAGAAAGACTGGGGAATACAGCGTGAGTACTTGTTGAATTGAATCTTCGGCTACAACAGGCGTTGGTAATGACAATAGATTTGCGGATATTGTATATATAAAGGAGATAATCCAAACGAATACTAAAAGGTATATCGTATTATTTTTTAAGTGTAAACATAGAGTAATAATATTTGACTAAAATCATACTATCATATAAGGTTGACATTGTCAACTAATAATATGTCAATCGATAGAAATAATTTAAAAAAACACTTAATTGAAGAGGGAATTGAGTTGTTAAAGAACAAAACCTCGGAGCAATTTTCTATGAGAGAGGTCGCTCGAATAGTAGGCGTCAGTCATAATGCAGCTTATAAACATTTCAAGAATAAAGAAGAATTACTCAGCGAAATTGCTGTTATAAGTTTCAATATATTAACTCAGAATCTTACACATAATAAAATTACTAATACTGATCCAATTAAAATCTTAAAAAATGCTATGAAAGAATATATTGAATTTGGTATAGCACATCCATCAGAATATTCTATAATGTATTCCTCATCACTTAGAAGTCTAAACTCTATTACACGGGTTGAAAAAGCAGGTAGGGATCTATCTAAGTTATTTGAACACCTATTGAGACAATGTATAGCTAACGGTACCGAACAGAATACTATTCAGCTTCATGTTATATCTCTCTTATCGTTGGGTAATGGATTAATTAATCTTATACTATGTGGGCCGCTTAGAAAAGCGCAAACAGATGAAAAGTTTAGAGAATCTTTAATACATCATTTAACTAAAGATATACTGTATGGTATAGTATAGTACTAATATGTAGTAGCAAAAATCTACCTTTGTAGTAATGTGGTCAATCATGGGGAAGATAACCATTTCGTAAAATATGTATAACACGCAGCAATGTCATCTACGCTGATTTTAAAGGGTTTCTATTTTAAGTGGTCTTGAAATACTTAACAAATACTGTATCTAGTTGTTTGAGGCGAAATATTAAGGATAATTTAGGTGAAAATTAACCAACGCTAATAATTATGTGACATGATTAATAGTCTTTTTAGAACCACCTACCTGTACTTTTTGTACATCTTCACTCAACAAGAAGCAAGGATTCCATGGGCCCTACACCGCAAATAAAAACCCTCTAAAACAACTGTCATTTAAGATAAAAGAAATATCATTACATTGGAAAATGATTGTCTGTGGTTTGTGATTGTGATATGGTGGCAGAGTAACTAATCAGGTATGTTGTGATGGACTTAAATTTCAGGGAAAAGAGGGTGTCAGCTTATTCGATATAAAAAAATACCCTATTGAATCTAAATTAACGGGGGGTAGTCAGATTGAGAAGATGAGGTAAATTTTATTTGACTTTTAGGTCAATGCCAGAACATCAGAACGTTTCTCTCGTTCTGTATAAGCGAGAATATTATTGCACATCTATGACAACAATTAAATACCTCACCCCTCAAGAACTAACCAAGTTTCTCAGTAAGATCACAAGTGTGCGGGATAAGACAACGCTTATTAGTTGATTTACAACATTGATAACAATCCTGAGCTTGTTTTTTTCTGTCATCTCGAGCACAGAGAGATCCTCCATGGTGGTTAGACAGTAAAACTAAATAACTTATTTTTACCATCTTAAACACTGTGGGATCAATCACCCCTACGCTCTGTCGAGATGGCAACCTACATAAAATTCTTAAAAAAACAAATCTTGTTGAGTGACCTGAGGCTGGCTGATAATATTTAATAAATTACTAAGTGAATTTAAACCATAATCTTTTATAAACTGAGGACTCTTGGATAAATCTATTGGGCTGTTATCAAAGTTTAGATCTGGTACAATTTGTAAGCAAGATAAATGATAAGATTTTACAACATTTGCGTATGAATCGATTAATTTTGTTCTAACACCAAGTGATTTATCAGCTGCTAAATACTCTTTGGTTTGCTCTTGGTGCTTTTGATTATTTAATTTTCTAGTTCTTAAAAAGGGTTTTGGATCTAATCCTAATTGATCATAGAGAGTATATAAATCAGCGCTGATATTAATGATTTCAGTAGCAGTTTTGGGACCGATTCCCATTGCTCCAGGCAAGTTATCAGAGCTATCTCCAATTAGGGCTCTGTAGTCTAACCATTGCCATGGAGTAACGCCATATTTTTCAATCAGATCCATACTATTAAATATCCGCAACTGTCCTTTTGGTTGGCTTTGCAGAATCTGCACATTTGGAAAAATAAGGAGTTGAAACAAATCTCTATCACTTGAAAAAATATAAATAGGATCCTCTGATTTCATCCCTGCTTCCATACTTGACCATTGAATCAAATCCTGAGACTGCACCGACTGAGAAAATAAACTATCAACATCACTAGAATCAAGGGGCAAAGTCTGCCAGGTGGTCATAGTTTTTTCAGTTACTAATTCTTTGAGTACGGTTGTAAAAATTATATCGTCTGCTTCGTATCCTGGGACTGCAAAATTGTTTTTAGTAATACTTTCAAACCAACTCTCAAGGATTGGAAATTGACTTAGCATAGCAGGATCTGGAGCAGGACGCCCTGCTTTGTAACCGTCATGAATTTGGTGGCGCCAAGTAGGAACTGGTAAGTCTCTTGCAATAACTAGTTTATCAATAGGATAGTCTTTTAATAAGTTAAAAACAGTTTTGAGATATCCATATATTGCCCCAGTTGCTTGATCCTTGTGGGCAAATTTAGGATAAGCAAAAAAGGATCTGAAAATCAAATAAGAGGAATCAATAATGAGGGTCGACATAGCTTTAGATTATATTCGGATTTGGTTTTTGTCCATTCAATGAGGTTAATATAGCCACTTAACAATAGCTGTTGACAAAGCCAAAAAATATTGCTTATAATGATTGCTATCACTGATTTAAAGCAATTTTGATTATGTCCGAATTTATAATGGCCGATGTAGTGGGGCTACTACTGATTTTTTTACTAATTGCAAATATTGCTTGGGTAGCTGCAAAAAGATTAAATATATCTTTTACACTACTTTTAGTAGCCATTGGACTGCTTCTAACAATTTCACAACCATATCTCCCTTGGCTCGATCAAGCCGGCTTTAATCCAGATTTACTTTTTTACGTTTTCTTACCAATTTTATTATTTGAATCCTCTTATCAATTAGAATTTAGAAAGCTTGCTAAGGACGCTACTTTTGTAAACTTACTAGCAACTGTTGGGATCGCAGTTTCAGCTTTTACAGTTGGGTTTTTGATGGTTAATTTATTTCAATTACCTTTTATTTTCAGCTTCCTCTTTGCTGCTATTATTTCCTCAACTGATCCAGTCGCTGTCATATCGCTATTTAAAGACTTAGGAGTTAGTAAAAGATTAGTGAGACTTGTAGATAGTGAATCGATGTTTAACGACGCCACTTCTGTTGTACTTGCTAAGCTGTTTTTAAGCATTGCCTTGGCAGGTCTAAACACGTCTTCTGTTATAGACGGAGCTATTAACTTTGTTTATGTAATTGTTGTTAGCATAGCTTTTGGTTGCGGAATCGCTTTTGTAGCTTCCAAGGTTTTACACTATATTGAAAACGAATTAGCTATTGAATTAACTGTCAGTGTAATGCTTGCTTTGACTAGTTTTTTGGTTGCAGAACATGTCTTGACTGGTTCAGGTATTATCTCTGTAGTTAGTTCTGGGTTATTTTTGGGTAACTACGGAAAATTATCAATCTCTCCTCAAATCAAACCAGTATTTCACGAATTTTGGTCTTATCTAGCCTTTATAGCTAACTCCATAGTCTTTTTATTAATCGGTCTTAACTTTTCTTTTACTTTTTTCTGGTCAAATATAGGACTTCTTTTTGGACTTTATGCAATTGTTCAGCTAGGTAGAATGGCTTCTGTATACGGCCTTGGCTTACTGCATAATTTATTTAACAAGGCAGGGGCAGTAAAGCTTGAAATGCTACATGTTATTCAGTGGGGAGGTCTCAGAGGAGCTCTACCTATCGCGGTTAGTCTTAGTGTTACTAATTTGTTACCAGCTGGAGTCGAGCTAGCATCAGTGTTTTCATTAGCGGAGTTACAATTACTTTTTAATTATACAGTTGGTGTGGTTATAATATCCTTGTTTGTAAATGGTTCTACTATTGAATACGTAGTTAGATTTTTGGGGCTTAACCAATTAAAACCGATAGCTAGAGTTGAGACAAGTGTGATGAAAATGTATATTCTCAAAAAAGCCTTTTCTAGAGTAAATTCACTTGAAAAAATCGCTGGCCCAACAAGTTCTTTGACGGATCTAGTCTATGAATTTGATAGAGAGTATTTATCAGCCCTACAAGAGCTAGAGGAGGTGGTCAAAAAAGATCCTGAACTAGTAAAACAAGTTTTATACATAACAGCTTTCCAATTTGAAAAAGAAATATTCCATAAACTCCTAGCTAAAAAAATTATCTCCCCAAAGGTTTATTCTAGGCTAGAACGTAAATTATTAGAAGGTATTGATTTGATTGAAGAAGGGGTTATGCCAGTTGATTTCAAGTCTCATCAACGGATGCAAAAAATTATTGCATATTCCAAAAAAGATCTTACAAAACAAGAGCTGTATTTTTATCGCAAAGCTAGAGAATTTGGAAACCTTGAGGTTATTGAGCAATTGGATATTTTCAAAGATATTGAATTTATGAAACCAATAGTTAATGAAGTAAGTGAGCAATACTTGAACTTTTATCACAAAAATAAAGCTACTTGTAAGGTGCTAGAAAGTGAATGCAAGGAATACTGGGTCAATTTTGAAGCATCCTTGTACAGGTATGAGTTCAAAGCCACAGAAGAATTTATTCTTAAAGAGCTAGAAACTGAAGGTTGTGTAAGCGAGCCAGCTAGTAAGTTTTTACGATCTTGTCTGCTCAGTGTTTGATATAGCTATATTTTACTAAAAAGC
Organism: Patescibacteria group bacterium; assembly: GCA_038256935.1. Lineage (GTDB taxonomy): Bacteria > Patescibacteriota > JACMRA01 > JACMRA01 > JACMRA01 > JBBSJV01. Next base: position 1,382 of record JBBSJV010000011.1, on the reverse strand, counting down.
ATAATTGTTTTTGGATTAAGGTATGGACAAAACAGTATATGTTTTAATCAGCGGAGGGGTGGATTCCTCGGTAGCTGCTAGTGATTTATTAGATCAAGGCTACAAGGTTATTGGGGTTTTTTTGAAATGCTGGAGTAGGGCTCAAGTTGATAAGATTGGCATCTCTCAGGACTTGTATGCATGCAGCTGGCAAGATGATGTGGAAGATGCAAAATGGGTTTGTAGTAAACTTGGTTTTCCACTTGAAGTCTGGGATCTAGACGATGAATATAGAGAGTTAGTAGTTGAATACATGTTAGATAGTTACATCCACGGCCTGACTCCAAATCCTGATGTGATGTGCAACAGCCGGATGAAATTTGGCCTTGCTTATGATTTGATCCAACAAAAAGAAAAAGCCATGGTAGCAACTGGCCATTACAGTGATCTTGTAGAAATCGAAGACTGGAATGGATTCAAAACTAAGTCAGGTTATTTACTTAAGAGAGGTTTGGATAAAAACAAAGATCAAAGCTATTTTCTTAGCGATATAAAAGCTGAGATACTTCCAAATCTAATCTTCCCAGCTGGTAAATATTCTACAAAAGCTGATCTAAGAAATCAAGCTGAACAAAAAGGGTTAGTTACAGCCAGTAAAAAAGATTCACAGGGATTGTGTTTTTTAGGAGCTGTTAGTCTGAGGGATATGCTACTGGATAAATACGGAATACAAGTTGGAGAGATTATTGAATCCAAAACTGGTAAATTGCTTGGCTCTCATGATGGTAGTTTTACCTATACTATAGGGCAACGTGAAAAACTTGGACTAGGTGGCGGTCCTTGGTTTGTAAGTAGTATTGATGTTGCAAAAAATATTGTTTATGTTACTCATCAAGATAATCAAGAAATATTACTGCAAAGCAATCTAAAAGGCATCAAAGCCAATTGGTTTATAGAAATTCAAACTGGTCAAAAACTCCATCTTCAAGCTCAAATCCGCTACCACCAAGAGGCCATTGATTGTAGGGTAAATATAATAGATAAAAACACTTTTGAAGTAGAATTTATAACCCCTGCTAAAGCCATTGCCAAAGGTCAAACTATTGCTCTTTATGACCAAGATCTATTAATTGGAAGTGGGATAATTGCCTAATACTTAATAAATTTGCAGAAACCAAAAACAAGTGGTATACTGAACCTAAATAACAAAAATAAATACAGCTAAATGCCTAAAACAAGTACAAAAGCTACTTCCAAAAAACCCCAATCTAAATTTAATAGATTCTTTCAAAACGAAAAATTAGTAAAAATATTCTCAGTTGTTGGTATTTTAGTATTAGGATTATCAGCCTTTGGTTTTACTACTTACAACCTTTTTAATAGACAAGCTGACACTGCTCAAG
>JBBSJV010000010.1:0-23145 GCA_038256935.1 Patescibacteria group bacterium | reverse complement strand
ATTTATTTCAGGGTCTTTTTTTCTCCTCAAAAGATGTTAATACCTCTACACTCAGAAATCATATAGTCAAAAAGGGTTAATACTTTTTTTAGAAATTTATATTAGGTAGCATAAAAGATACTGAAACAAGTTCAGGATTGTAAGTGTCAATTTATTCGCTGACAATTTTAATCTGTCATACTGAACTCGTTTCAGTATCTTTTCTCTATTAATATAAGTAACAGACCCTGAAATAAATTCAGGGTGACACATAGATTCTGTCATTAAAATTATTGACAGTTACAGGGGTGACAGAAATTTTGAAAGTTTTTCTTGGATAAAATTAACCTTCCTTCCTACTTTTTAGCGACAAATAATACTGCCTATCTTTTTCTGGTAATTTTTCAATGGAATATCTCAACATTGTCCTTGGTATTATACTGGCATGTTGATCGAGAAACTTTATTAATTCAGCAATGTCAGCCTTACCCATCTCCCGAAGCATCCAACCTGTTGCTTTTTGAATAAGATCATGCTCAGCTTTTAGAAATTGATTTGCTAAAAGTAAAAAGTCTTCAAATATACCTGATTTAATCAAAGGAAATGTCGACATTATAGCAATGCGCTGGCTCCATATATTATCACTTTTAGCTAGTTCAATTATCAAGTTTCTAGCTGGGTAATTTTCTAAAATATGCTTACCTAGGATTTTAGGTGCAGATATATCAATAAGATCCCAATTATTTAAATGCTTAATATTTTTAAGATAAAACTCAACTAAAGTCTCTTTTTCATCAATTATATCAGCTTTTTCATACTTGTAAACTAGACAAATCACTCCGCAACATCTGACTTCATGGTAATCGTTTTCTAATAACAATTGAATGTCTTCAAGATCCATTATCTTGTAATATTGTTTGGCAATTTGCCTTAGAACAGGCACAGTCACTCCCAAAAAAAGATCCCCTTCACCATATTCACCTTTGCCAGTTTTAAAAAAACTACTGTAGACTTGGGCTCTATAGTCATCGCTGTTATTAGAAATCTGAGTGATAATCAAGGTTGAGATCAAACTATTCATAATTAATTGTGTTAATAATTAAAAAACTTGAATAGAGTAACATTAGACCTTTTGTAATTCCATGTTCAAAAGCAGTGGCTGATCAGCAATATTTTGGATTCTTAAGCCTCCTTCAATCAAAGTTGGCTGCACTGTAGTTACAAGACCCTGCCCACTTGGAATCACAATTCCTCTATTGCTCAAAGCTGTTACTGCTCTATTTGATTGTTCGTTATTTAGTGGTGTGCCGTTTGCTTCAAAAGTTACTCCTACGTTTGTAAAGGTTAATGTAAGTGTTCCATCCGCATTTAACGAAGCAGTTCCTTCTCCCAAAATATTCATACTAGGATATTGATTGTTTACCAAGACTGAAGTTTCATTTAAAAACTGTAAACTCAGATCACTAGCACTCAAAATCATATTTCCATTTGGAGAAAGGTTAAAACTAGCGGTTTGAAAAACTAAACTTGGATTAGAAATAGTAGCCGTGCCATTGTACAAGCCAGTGTAAACGCTAATAACTTCGCTTTCACTGTTTACTTGAGCTTCAGTAGGTAGTAACACGCTATCTACAAGATGGATAATAGCGTTTTTGACTCTTATGTTTTCAGTCGTTACTATAGCGTAGTCATTAATTATAATCTGTCCTTGGCTGTTACCGCTAAGCTTTAGCTCCAACCCATCAATTGATTCCAGAGTCCTATTTTCAACGAGGTCTTGTCCTGAAAAGCTTCCTTCAACAATATGGTATCTAATATTTTGCAGTAATTCCTCGTTTTCTTCTCCGTTTAAATAAGTATCCAATTGTCCTTGTGGAAATTTATCAAAAGCCTCATCTGTTGGTACAAAGATGGTTCTAACCTCATCACTAGTGAATAAATCAGGGTTATTGGCAACTAAAACAAGCTCTTTCAGGGTTTGGGTATTATCTTGACTATTGATCCAATCCAAAGCTGTTTGCTCAGGAACACTATCAATAATCTCACCATTATTTACAGTAACTTCACTATTTGTTGGCTGGTTACTCTGCCAGATTGAAAATCCGATAAGACCAATCAAAACCACAACAATAAGACCTGAAGCAAGATATATCCAGCTAGGACTGGTTTTAGCTGTTTTTACTGACTGCTCCTGTACTTGAGTAGGGTTTTGAGTATTATTTGGATTTGTATTTAAATTTTGTGAATTAAAATTCTCAGAATTTTGTGGTGATTGGTTATCTAACATAAACGATTATATTTGAATCTTTGCATGCGTTATTGTCAAAAACAGCAATTTTTATAAAAGCTTTTCAGTATTGATAACTTTTTGAAGTATAACAAGCTAAGAAATCGAGAAAATATGAACTGGATATTAAATGGTGAAATTTTTATAACACCAGTGCTCTACAAGCTTATATAGTTTTAGTATCTTTGACCAAAACAGATAAAACTATTCCTATTGATCTAAGATGTTAAATTATCAAGAGTATTTGGAATTGATCAAAGAAGTAAATCGGCTTCGAAATGATATTCATTTGTTTAATAGTGAAGAGATTTCTGAAACTGCCCTTGATGATTTGAAACATAAAATCACGGAATTTGAAACTGCTAACTCTTATAAAATCAGTCCTAATAGCCCAAATTATACCATTGCTGGAGGAGTTGGGGCTGGATTTGTCAAATTTACCCATACCAAGAGAATGCTTTCACTAACTGATATTTTTGAGCAGGATGAGCTAGTTGATTGGCAGCAAAGATGGCTAAATTATTTGGAAAAAGAGGACCCTACTGCGTATCAAAGAGACTTTAAAACTGAAATAGATAAAGCCTCAATTGAATACATTTGCGAGCCAAAATTAGATGGTCTAGCTATAAGTCTGCATTATGAAAATGGTAATTTAGTAGCTGCTGCAACGCGCGGGGATGGGTTTATTGGAGAGCTTGTAACTGATAATATCAAGCAAATAAAGACTATTCCAAAGCATATTCCTGACACTTCAAAGATTGAGATTAGGGGTGAGATTTTTTTGACTAAAAAAGACTTTTTAGAGCTGAATAAAGCCATTACTAATGGTGATAAGGTTGGTAAAATGGGGAAATCTGGACCTGAAGCCGTCTTTGCAAACCCTCGCAATGCCGCAAGTGGTACCCTAAGACAACTTGATTCTAGAGTCGTGGCTCAAAGAAACCTGAGTTTTGTGGCTTATAATATTAGTGTCGAAAGATAACTTTTGTAGCACTTTATATATCTAAACTTATTTACTAACAATTATACTCTACTTCTTTCTAATCTAGAACAGTACACTGTCAGCTTGAACTAAATGCTGTCATCCTGAACTCGTTTCAGGATCTTACTCCAACCAGACCCTGAAATAAATTCAAGGTGACAAACTCTTTCTTTAGTACAGATGAATGAAAAAAATTAATCAACCTTATACCGTTTCAATCCTAATAAAGTATCAGTTTTATAGGTTTCAGGATCATCTAAAACTAGAACTTTTCCCCCTGATTGTATTACTTTTGCAACTAAATCTGGGGTGATATCTATCTCACTACTTGGCTCAATAGTTAATTGCTCATTAGATGTTACTTCACCACTTATTTCAACTTCACTTCCTAAAAATAACGTCTCTAATTGATTAAAGTTGGCGCTATTTATTACTTCTTCGGGAGTGCTAATAATTAGATCATAGTGAGCCTTAGTCTCAGTAAGTAGTTTTTCTTTAATTGCCTTAAAATCATTTTGGATATGACTCTCAAAAGCGTCTTTTAAGTTCTCAAAGTTACTCTTTTGTTTGTTTATAAACAAAGTCTCAAAACCCTTTTTCTCAAGGCCGTCAATCATTTCAGGCTTTAATTTTTCAAAGTTTGAAGAAAAAAAGACAATTAATCGATCAATTTTATCTGTATTATTTATTTTTGAGGCAATGTCTTTGAGATAATGTTTATCTTCTTCCACAATCCAGTACATATCTTCTCCGATATTCCACCAGCCCTGTATGCCCATGTTTTCCTTGCGCTTAGCTGGATTTGTCTCATCATATTCATCTAGTCCAGTGTTTTCCATCGTTTCAATATGCATCAAGTCATGCTGAGAATACTTATATATATTTGACACCTCTCTATTGAGATCTAAAATATAATAATTAAGTTTCAAAGCTTGATTATCAGCAATATAACTGAGATCAAAAACATTGCTAAGCACAGTTTTGCTTTGAGTAAGGTGATCCAAATGAATCATCTCATAATCTTGAGTTTGACCGTATTCATGCACTTCTCTGTTTGAGTGATCGATTTCTAACATCCAGAAAACCCCTACTCCACTGTAAGTTAGATCAAATTCAGAGGCCATTTCTTCTGCTTTACTTGCTAAATAATTTCTAAAAAACTGCAAGTCATTAAGAGCTGAGTAGTCCTTTAAAGCTTCTTGCACTAAAGCCTTAAATCTAGTGCTTTGGTTTTGACTCTTGTCTTCGAGATCTCCAAAATCATAATAGATTGTAAAGCAGACATGATCGACAGAGCTAGGTTTTTTATCAATAAGGGACTGTATTGTTTGTGTGTATTTATTCATACACTAAGTCAAGGAAGCTCAAGACTTAATGTCAAGTATATCTGTATCAGTCCTTTTCATCTCCACTTTTATTACCACTTTTCACGTACTGATTGTTTATATAGCTCCACAACACTCTCTGTATATCTAAGATATATTTGGTTTCTACCATCTATTTCCTCTTTCAACGCCTCTAAATTATCAAGACAGAAGTCACATTTTATAATTCTATCTATATCTGCATAAATAGTTACTAATGATTCATAAACTTTTATTACAGCCTCAAACTCTTGTTTATGTTGCTCGTATATACTTGAAAGTTTAGGGTCTTTAGGAATAGGTTTCGGGTTTTTAATTAATTTATCCCATTCCTTTCTACCTTGTTCCTTCATTTCTATAAACTCTTGTGATGTTGGAAGTTTTTTAGTAATATCAGTCATAATTATAATTAAGATTAGTACCTAAGCCCGCTCAATGTTGGAGTAACTACTTGCATATGCCCTTGCACTGGTCTGAGCCTATCCCTGATTTCTACAGCCGATTGTTGCAGCTGAGGATATCTTGATAAAAACAGAGTCAAAGGTTCTTTGAAACCGCCATGATTCATGTACTCGATATAGCTACTGGCTATAAAATCTCCACTTGCTTGAAACTCCACAGCTGAAGTGACCAGATCCATCCCGTTTTGTTTGAGATAAGCTTTAAATTGGGCTCTGGTTTTAATCACAGCTCCTGCTGCTTGTCTGATACTAGCACTTCTAGCTACACTTTTGGCCCATTGACCTTGCTGTTCAGCAGCTGATGGTAAATTGGCTTGATTTGGAGCGGCGTTGAAATTACCTCCCCCTTGAGTAGGCATTTGAGGCGTTGGTGGTAAAAATCCTCCATTCATATTCATATTATGTCTTAATTAAGCTTTTAAGTCAAAATTTTTTATTAAGCCCTGCAAACTTTTACTTGCCCAAACTCTACAAATTTTCTAAACTATCTTAAATTCAAAGTCTATGCCAGAAATTAATACACAAGAAAAAGTTTTTATAAATCCTAAAAAAACTAATCAAAATCCCTTGATGTTCAAGCTGAATCAAGCAAGGCAGTCAACCAAAGAAGGCTTTGGAAAACTAAATATTAAAACTAAATATTCCATATTATTTGGTAGTTTATTAATAGTTTTTATACTTACATTGGCTGTTTTGGCGTTTGTAAATCCAAACCTTTTACCATTTTTCAACTCAAATGATGGGCCGAGAAATCAAAATGATACAGCACTTGTCGATGTTGTTGATAACTTAAACGGGAACCAGACTTTTTCTGATCTCATAAAAAAAGACTCAAGAACATATGATTTGATTAGTGGAAGGGCCAATTTTACAATTTTTACTCCTTCTCAAGATGCTTTAAACGACATTCCAAGTAATGTTTATGGAGAAAATCCAACTCAAGAGCAAATCGACTCTATCAATGCAAGAATTGTACAAAATCATATCGTTTCTGGTAGCTTTAACTACGACTCTCTCTCCAAGCTTAGCTCACTCAATACCATCGGCGGCGGAAGTATTCAAATCTCAAGTAAAGATAATCAGATCTATGTTAATGACGTTTTAATAGAAAACAAATCTATAGAATCTCAAAACGGTAACATCCATTTTATTGATAAAGTAATCTATCCTGATAGTCTCAACCCAGAGTTTCAAGCTAGAAATGAACGTGTAAGATCTTTAGCAAATAGTTTTACAGGGTCAGGCTGGTTGGGTAGCGAAGATCTAACATCAGATACAGCTACTATAAGTATTTCTGATAGAGATAACGCAATTTTTGTATCCTATAGTAACATTAATCTAGTTGATTTTGGTGGTGAAAAATATTCAAAAGAAGGTGTTAGTTATATAATGAATGTAAGCTTTAACGGTAAGCTAGCTTTAGAAGGTGAAAATTTAATAGTCAATCTAGATCAAGTGTTTTCAAATCTAAGGTGGCAAGATCAGCTTCTGAGCGATGAAGAATCTCAAACAATTAAAAATCAGCTTAGAGAAGATAATTTAGAATTTAACGCCACTTCTAGTGATGGCAAAATACTTTTACTAGACTCACTAAGATCAGATGATGTTTATACAATAGAAGGCAATGGTAGCATTATATTTAGTTTTAATGGTAAAATTGCAGCTGAAATCGAGCCACAACAAATACCACAAGACCCTACTCCTGCAGAGCAAGATGCATTACCGGAGGAGCAAGGTGATCCAGCTCAAGAATAAGATTGACGAGTCAGGTATTGTTTTTTAGTCTGATACTAAATGCAAGAATTTACAGTGTACTATAATCGCCTTAATAGTAAGCAAAAAGAGGCTGTTGATAACATCGATGGGCCAGTTGTAGTTATAGCAGGAGCAGGAACTGGAAAAACTCAACTATTAAGTACAAGAGCTGCTAATATTCTAAGACTAACTGACACACTACCAAGTCAAATTCTTTGTCTTACCTTTACTGACTCAGCAAGTACCAATATGAAGCTAAGGCTACAGCAACTAATCGGTCCTATGGCTTCCAAGATCCAAATCTATACCTTTCATGGGTTTGCCTCAGACATTATCAATCAATACCCTCAGATGTTTAATCAAGGCTTTAGTTTTAGCCCCACAGATGAGCTAGTGACAGGTAAAATATTGCATGATATTTTTGAATCCTTACCATCTAATCATCCGCTTAAAAGCCAGCATCCTGAGCTTGGCTGGACCTACCTAAGTAGCACCAAATCTTGTATATCTGATCTAAAACAAGGAGGCCTTAGCCCTATTCAATTCAAAGAATTAATACTTTCTAGTAAACCATTTTTAGATATTTTTAACCCCGCCTTTGAAAAATTTGCAAAACTAACTATTAACAAAATAAAACCAAGTGATTTGGAAGAACTAGAAGCTGCTATTGCAGAATTTTCTAGCCAAAACAAATTACCACCTCTCCTACACTCCTACCCCACACTTAGCTCTGTAATCATAGATAGTTTTAAGTCAGCTAAACAGATTCATGAGTCTGAGCTTGCAGCTGGCAATAAAAAAGCTTATCAGCCACTGAAAGAATTTAGAGACAAGTGGAAACTTAGTAGTTCTGATAAAAACCTGCGCGACTTTTTAAACTATGATAAAATGCTTGGTTTAGCTAAAATTTATGAGCTTTATCAACAAGCCCTTTTTGCAGCAGGTAAGTTTGATTTTGATGATATGATCTTGGATGTGATAAATGCTTTGAGGGGCCAGGGCGAAGCCAGTTTATCCCTAAAACAAGACCTGCAAGAAAGATTTCTATATGTCATGGTGGATGAATTTCAAGATAGTAATCATGTCCAGATGGAACTTATTAAAACCTTAGCTGACTCCCCCCTTAATGAAGGACAGCCAAATATCATGGTAGTAGGTGATGATGATCAAGCTATTTACAAGTTTCAAAGAGCAACCCTTAAAAACCTTGCTGATTTTATAGCAGCTTACCCCCAAGCCAAACAAATTGTTTTAGAAACAAACTACAGGTCCAATCAAGACATTATCGATTTTGCTCAGTTCTTTAGCCACCAAATCGAGACTCGTATCAGTCCAGATGGTAAAGCCAAAAGCCTTATTTCATTTCAAACTTTAGATAATTAACATGCTTCAAACAAATCCAATCCAGTGTAATTTGTACCCTAACAGGCTTAGCGAGCTAGCTGGTGTTTCTAAACAAATTAAAGACTTGATAAATGAGGGAACTCACCCATCTCAGATCTGTATTATTGCCCCAAAACACGCTTTACTCAAAGACCTAGTACCATTTCTGCAAAATCAAAACATTCCAATATACTACGAGAAAAGAAGCAATGTCTTGGATAGCGAAATCATTAAAATAGTCCTGACAATTGCGCAGTTTGTAGCTTATTATAACGCTGATCAATTATACTCTGAAAGCCTTCTTCCAAAGATATTAGCTCATCCCAGTTTTGGTATTGATACAGTTGTGATCTGGAAACTAGCCATACAGGCAAAAGATCCTAAAATTAGCTGGAGTCAATGTATTTTAGAGTCTGATTTTGAGGACGTGAAAGAAATTTTTATTTGGCTTCTAGAGCTGAGTCAAAAGTATAGTTTGTATCCAGGGGAGATGGTGCTAGACTATATAATTGGCACCAATACTGAGCTATACGTCGATGAAGATAATTATAGTGAAGTAGAACCCCAAAATCCTGACACGACTGAGATTGATCTAAAAACCGAGTTCAAAAGCCAGCTTAAAAACTATTATTTCCAAACAGATAAAAACGGGGCAAAATACAGCCCCAAATACCTAACATTTCTAACTGATCTACGAGTACTTTATCAGACAATTAGGAGTCAAAACACTTCCCAAGCTTCTCCAGATCTAGCTCAGATTTTAGAATTAGTTAATTTTTATCAGGCCAACAATCAGGCAATTGTTAACAACAACCCACTTAATCGCACTGATACAGCTGTTAATCTGATGAGTGTACATAAAGTAAAGGGATTAGAATACGAGCATGTATTTGTGATTAATTTTATCCAAGACTGCTGGTTACCCAAAAAAAGAGGATCAGTTCTAAGCCTGCCAAAATACCTAAATCTAGGAGCTGAATCAGAAAACAGAGACGATCATATGAGACTCATCTATGTGGCTATGACAAGGGCTAGAGATTTTTTGTATGTATCTAGTTATAGCGAAAAAGAGGACGGTAAAACCACTGTTCCACTAGATCTTGCAATGGATTGGACTGAGGTAAAGACTACAGAAATAGATGCTATAAACAGCCTAGAGACTATCAACAACCAAGAAAGCACTTTCATGATAAGCACTGATCTCAAAGACCTGCTTTCCCCACTTGTGGAAAACTACAAACTAAGTGTGACTCACTACAACACCTTTGTAGATGATGAAGATGGTGGCCCCCTTGCCTTTATCGAAAGACATTTGCTAAACTTTCCTCAAGCCAAATCAAATTCAGCAACTTATGGAACAGCCATTCATGAAGCCTTGAGTGCTTTTCACTGCCATTACCTAAATACTGGGGAACACGCAAATTTTGAAGTGCTTATGAAATGGTTTGAGAAGGCCTGGGAAAAGCAGCACCCGCCTGAAAATATTTATTTAGACTACTTGGAAAACAGAGCTAGGCCTAATTTGAAGACCTTTATAGAGGCCAAAGGACAATTTTTGGATAAGCTGATGGAGACAGAAAAAGACTTTGCCCACGAAAATGTAACTATAGGAGAAGCCAAAATCAAAGGAAAAATCGATAGATTGGAAAAAAATTTAATCAGTAAACTTATAAATGTTGTGGATTACAAAACTGGAAAAGCCCTGACAAGTCTGGATAAAGGCAGCCAAAATGAAAAGAAAAAAGCCCAAAAGATGAAAAACCAGTTGATGTTTTATAAGTTATTAGTTGAAAATTCAAGAACTTACAGTGGATTTAAAGTAGATACCGGAGTATTGGAATTCGTCCACGCAAAGCCAGATCAAATAGTGCTTGAATGGGAGATAAACGAGCGGGAGCTGGAGGAATTTAAAGTCAAGGTGCAAGAAGTTTATAGTAGGATTGTGAATTTGGATTTTTAACTGTTTAACATTTAATTTTTTATAATAGTATTTGTTATTTGAACACTTAATCACTTTGAGCTTTTGACTGTAACAGTTAGATATATATTATTTAGAATTAATTTAACTTTACTACAATCAAGTGTCCAAAGAAACAAGCGTAAAAAACGAAACCCTAATATACATGGGCTACAGTATTGAATTAAGAGGAGCATATACTATATCTTTCATAGTAAAATCACCAGATAAAAGAGTATTGTGTCAAGGTGATTTCTTAGATTCTGACAAAGAATCATCATTAAATGCTATTGAGTCACAAATAGAAAAAGATTTTAATATTGAAGTTGAAAGAAAAATCAGATTTAGTTAAATCTGAAAAAGACAACCAAGTTATTTACAAAACCTTTTGGGCAGCTTGCATAAACAAAAAGAACTAACTTGTATTGAAATACTTACTTTGGAAAAGTTTTGCGAATTATTTGATGTTAAGTTAAAGAAGCAACAGAAGCTTAATCCGTATTTTATAGATAAGACAAAACAACTAAGTCAAAACAACTAGCAACCTAGACTCTTGCCCAAAACTAAAATCGCGTCTTTGCTATAGATAATGCAATTTGATATTAACCACAGGTCTACTCAGTCCTTGGCTCGCAGTGGGGTTTTACATTTAAGCCGCGGGGATATTCCTACCCCTTATTTTATGACTATCGGCACACTTGGTACTGTCAAAGGTCTGACTGTTTGGGATTTAGGAAAACTTGATAGCTCTATAATCCTTGGCAATACTTATCATCTGTGGTTAAGGCCTGGTTTGGAAGTGATCCAAGGTGCTGGAGGCCTTCATGGGTTTAATAACTGGAATAAACCGATCCTTACAGATAGTGGAGGTTTTCAAGCTTTTAGTTTATCCAAATTTCGACGCTTTACTGAAGAAGGGGTGTTTTTTCAAGATACTTTAAAGGGTAGCAAACATTTTCTCAGTCCTGAAATATCAATGGGTATCCAGACTGTACTTGGCTCTGATATTGCTTTGGTTTTGGATGAGTGTTTGGAAGCTGAAGTTAGCTACAACCAGGCAAAAGCAGCTATGCAGAGAACTCGCAGGTGGGCTCAACGCTGTAAAGTAGCCTTTGATAAATTTAAACAATCTCCTATAGATATTGAAGTTTTAAGACAATTAGAGCAGCATCAATCTAGCTTCAGTGATTTAAATTCTAAGCTTGAGCCCAAAAGCCGTCGCAGCTACAAAGACAGAGAAGCTTATAGAAAGTTCTTAGAAGAAAACCAGTTTGTAACTGACTTTGAATCTTTAGAATACAATTTAGAAGCTGAAACTGCTCAAATTATGCAAGAATTGGCTAATAACCAAACTGAATCATTTCAAAATCCAAATCAAGACCAACATGAAAGACTGCTTTTTGGTATTCCCCAAGGAGCTCAGTTTACCGATCTTAGACGAGAATCAGCACTACTGACTATGGAGCTTGATTTTCCTGGATATTCTGTTGGTGGGGTAGCAAATGGCGGTGAACCTGAAGAGATGATGTACTCACAGGTCTTAGCTCAAACAGAGCTACTAGAAAATCATAAACCAAGGCATTTACTAGGAGTAGGGACCCCAAAAGACATTATCGAGATGGTCAAACGTGGTATTGATCTTTTTGACTGTGTCTACCCTACCCGCAACGCTCGCCACGGCTCAATCTTATTTTGGAAGGATGCTAATAGATTAGAATACGAGACGGTACAAATTAAATCAGCAGCTTTTGCAAAAGATTTTCAACCCATCAATAAAGATTCCAAGCTAGTAGAGCTGAGAGAATATTCTAGGGCTTATCTTAGGCATTTATTCAAAGTCAATGACCCCCTTGCACTGCGACTTGCAACCTTACAAAATCTAGAATTCTACTACGAATTAATGAGTGAATTAAGGTCTAAAATTGCTTCTGGTACCCTTTAAATCAAGCAGGTATTTACAATATCTGAACAATTATTCGTAATTGTTTTTATTCTTATGGTTGGAGTACATGTTGAAGCAAGTCCCACTTGGCATGAAAAAGTTATTAAAGTTTTGAATTATAAGTTAAGCCTTGATCTGGATTTAGAATTGATTAGATTAGAAATTGCCAAGTTAAATAAAGCTAGGATGATCGGCGATATTATGATAACTTGTCATAAATTAGCCTGTTTTAATCCAAATCAGATTTTAGCAATTGATAAACTACTAGAAGCAAACATACAAGTATTAAGTACTAGTCAAATCACACCAGAAAGTATTGCAAAGATGATACCAGAAGATTTCGTTGGCTACGCTGAGTTATCCTTGGATTTAGATGGTGTAGTTGTTGATGATGTAATGTTTGGTAAACCCTTAAGTGGTATAGAGTTAGATTGCATATCTGAAATACTGCAAATAGAAGGATTAACAACAATTATTCATACTTCTAGATTTGATTCTACATCTAAAGAGGGTTCGACTTTTCCCTTCATCAATAAATCAGAAGTAGCAAAGGTATTATCTGAAAAAACAGGACAGGATTTGAATCCAGAAATACTTTTTTCCAAGAATTCAGGACTTGCAAAACTACTAAATCTCAAATCAAAGCCATCACAAGAGTCTCTATTGCAGACCCCCTATCTACAACTCAGAATTGGCAGCAGTGTATTTGATCGACAAGTCTTTAGTACACAGATTAAAGACCAAATTAAAGATTATTCCAAAAATAAAATCGACTTTGAGCTATTTTTAAATCACTTAAACTTGTTTAGATACGCAGACACTGGTCATTTCGTGATCTAACTAATCCCCACATTGTTTATTGCTTTGGATAAATTGCTCTTGATTAGAAAAATCACTTTCATTTACAGGACAACCCATCATACTTATCATATCTGCCCACTTCCTTTCATCCCCTTCAACACTGAAAACAACGTATTTAACATTTGGGAATTGTTTCATGGTTTGATAAATTTGTTGCCAACTTCCACTACCACAGCTACTACCGTAATTGCCTAGATAATAAGATTTGCTGGTGTCCAAAACTGTATTATTAAAATCAATTGTCAAAGTTCCATCGCTATCTAACTTGATATCTTTAAAACCTTCTTGCATGCCTTCAAAGCTACCGATAAGCTGACCTCCTTCACTAGGTTGAGGACCTTTGAATAACTCTTGTAAACTCACCCTAGCCACTGATGAACTAAATGGAACATCTCTAGTTACTTTAGCTGTAGCTCCACAATTTTCTTCTAATAAGTCTTGAGAGGTAAAATACACATCAATTTTCATAGTTCTTTGACTACTTGAACTATCACCACTACCACCAACTGGCTCTAAACTGGGGTCAATTTTTTCTACAAAAGTTTCATTTAACCAAACACATCTTCTGGGATATGATTCTTGGACTTGCCCGACAACTTTTACGCAGCTTTCAAAATCTACAACTTCATCGGTATCGATCGAGCTTCTACTTGAGTTATCTTCGGATATAAAAACTCCATTTGATACTCCAACAAATATAAAAATACCACTCAAGATAATTACCACTGCAACTACTGAGATTATCCAAATTGGTTTTTTTGACATAGACATAATTACTTTGGCAGATTTTAAATTTTAGTCAATGTAATGGCCCCTCTGTCTCAAGCAACGTTTAGTGTACCTCTATTTATGATAGGGTTTGAAGCCAGTTGATAAATAGATTTTTAAAATCAGGAATGTTTAAATTGCCCTCTGGATGCCACTGAACTCCTAAAATTTTGTATTCTCTGTGACTAAAAGCTTCAATTAAGCCATCGCTTGAAGTTGCCTCTATAGTTAGATTCTTACCTAAGGTTTTGACTCCTTGGTGATGAAATGAATTTACCATCAAAGTATCAGTATTGTACCAATTTTTCAAGATCCCACCAGCTTCTAAATGGATTTTGTGATGCAAGGTTTTTTTGACGAAACTTGGGGCAATACTGCTGTCTCCATTATGATCAAAATCATGTTTTTGGTACCTTTCTCCCAGCTCTTGATGCAAGGACCCTTCAAAATATATATTGATCAGTTGGAATCCCCTGCAAATGGCTAAAATCGGAATCTTTTTTTCTATTGCTATCTTTATCAACATCATTTCCATTTGATCTCGAAAAGGCAAGACGCTATGACTAAAATAATTAGCTTCTCCATATAGATCCGGGTCAATATCAGCACCGCCTAATAAAATCAAGCCCTTTACTCCCTCTAAATAATCACTGGCAATACTTTGGCAAGTTCCACCATCAATATCAGGGTGTAAAAAATTAGCAATTGCTTGAAATCCTTGCTTGTACAAAAACCAAGATAAATCAGAATATGAAGAAAACAAACCCGTGCCTTTTTGAGTCTCTGAGTATTGAGAACTTACAAGAATCGTTTTTTTCAAATTAGCCATAACTTTAGAATTTGTTAATCAACAATCATTTTAACTTAGATGTAAAGCCGTATCTATAATTAATACCAGTTATTAAGTATTAACTAACATCGCAAACAAATTCCAGAATACTTGATTTTCTCATACTCTGCTGCCAAGTAAGAGCCGGTAATACATTTTCCACCTTTGAAATAATTTTGTATTCAAGGCCATAAGCTTTTGAAATATTTGTTAAATCAAAAAAATCGTTGGATTCAAGTTTATAACTATTTGGACTAAAAATATTTTTGAGCCCCCCCAATAGACTTTGAGTATTGGAGTTTATTACTATGATATTTATCTTTAAATCATTTTTCTCCAGACTAACTAACTCTTGAAGGTTTGAATGTAGGTTTTTCTGGCTACAAATGCACCATACTTCAGTATCATTTCTAGCTGTTTTTACACCGATACTTGTGGCAATACCATGCCCACTTTGACTAAGACTATCAAAGAAACTGTTATGTTTTGCAAATTTATAAAACCTTGAAATAACAGGGTTTTGCTCGTCCATATCAGCCACTATATTATCACTACCCTGAGTCAGATTACTAAGATCACTAATGACTTTAGCAAAGATTATCGCTTTATCATCGTTATATCCATAATTATAAATCTGATTGCAACTTTTGTTATACTTTATTTTTTCTAAATCCAAAAACTGAAACCAAGGATTTTTGTGGCTGTGTATAAATCCTTCAAAACTATTATGCAAGTCAATGAAAAGTTCTTTAGTACTGCCAGTAATATTTAGTGTAAGGGGTATATTTTTATAAAATCTATTTCCAGTAGATTGCACTTGTACTATTGTGGGGGTATGTTTTAGATCTAATAGTTCTTGGGTAACTATATTATCTCCTGTTGTTTCTAAAGCCAAGATAAGATCTGATTTTTGTAATGCAATGCGAGCCTGTGGATGACCTTTATCACCAACTAATCCTAGATAAAAAGGGTTATTTGATAAAACAGTAGAGCTTGCATGCACTGAACAGACTAGAGGTATTTGTATTTCTTTGATCAAATTATCTAGTTTTTTACTTAAATTTCTTTGATCAAATCCGGCTCCTATTATAATTACAGGTCTATTGCTTGATTTGAGTAAGCGAACTAACTTTTCAGTTTCTTTAAGATAGATGGAATGGGTAATTTGGTTAGAGTGATTTATCTTTTGCTGGCTAGAGATTGACTCTGGCTGTGGTTTTATGCGATTAGTAAAGTGAAGCTGCACATCACTTGGAAAATCAATAATTACAGGCCTTTTTGCTTCTTCCCTGGACGATTTGATTAGATAATTAATAGATTCAGCCACGTGATCAGCAAGTATTGGTCGCTGAAAGTCTTTAAAAGTAGGTTTTAGATTAAAGGTTAGATCCGGATTAAGAATATCCTTATTTTGCAGTTGATAAAGAGGTAATTGATTATTAATTAATAATAATGGGTTACCGATTGCTTTAGCTTCACTTAAACTCAAAGCTGATTTACTTATCTCAAAAGGGTTTCTGATAGCTACTGCCATTAATTTGTCTGTTGCCTTTTGGTAAGCAATGGCTGTATTTATTGATCCTTGCACTGTTGATGTGTAAGTAAGTTTTATTTCTCTATATTCTGCAAGGCCCTTTAAAACTGTCATCTTATCACCTGCAATAGTTGTGACAAGATTGGTGATATCATTGTTTATCAGATTTTGTAATAAAACCTCTGCTCCAGTTTTAAATTCTACCTCTTCAGTCTCGCTATCATGCAGTTTATAATCACCATTTTCATCCAACTCAATATCATTAGATAGTGGATTATCCATAACTTTTTCCCAGTCTTTTTCTTCGCTCCATTGCTCGAGGTTCATTTCGCGTATGTGATTTTTATTTGACTATAGAGACCATAAAAACAGCATTTGTCAAATCTTAAATTAATGATTAATTCATATTTATGAACCAAGGTGAGCAAGAAATCCGAATTGAGTATTTTGGAAGCAAGAAAAACAATAAAAAACCAAAACAAAATCGCTATAAAACAGCTAGGGAATACCTCATTTATCTGGTTAACTTCAAAGATTATAGCACAGGCGAACTGCGCTTCAAAGCTAGTCAAAAAGGTTATCCCAATGATGATGTTGAAATAGTTATTCAAAGATTTGTTGATACCAATTTAGTAAACGATCAGAGACTTCGAGAGAGGTTGATAGAAAAATATACTGGCAAAAAAGATGAAGCTTGGATTAGAAACAAACTGTGGCAGAGAAAACTACATAATCTAGAATAGACCTCTATAAATTTAAAGAATTATGATAACTTTTTTTGGTTCTAGTAACAGCTATGAATCTATCTGCCTCTTGATCAGTTGTAAGATGGCAAATTTCCAACCCAGTTAGATCTAAAATGTGGACTAGACTAGATAAGTTCCAAAGTGTATGCCTCCAAATTTCGATCTCTCTTCCTTTTGAAAGTCTGATGATTTTATTCAAGTTTTTGTGTACCACTCTGAGTTCATAGTCTTTATCTAAGATCAAATATCTCCTCCTTATCATTTCTTTCTCATCAAATCTAGCTTTAACTTCACAGTCTTTAACGTTTATTCCCATTTCTTCTAATATCCACAGATAAAAACTCACATAATTATAATCATACAACAGATTTAGCCTTCTAGGCTGCCTGTCAAAAGTTTCACCAAATATAAAGTAATCATTTTGATCAATACTCAATCTAATATTTTCCAAAAACCTGACTTGATTATAAAAATTACTCATCGTATCACCCAAAATAAATATCAAGTTTTTTACTATTACATCCTCGGTTTCATATTTATGTTCATACAAGACTCGAGTCAAGTTGTTGTACTCAACGTCAACTACATGCTCTACAATTTGTTCTGGTTTCAAGTATTTGTTTAAATTTATTTTTGCAATATCCAACATTTCTTTACTAATGTCGACTGCAATATACTTATTTAATATCTCCATGTTATTTAGCTTTTTCAAAAAACCAGCAACTGGAAGAGCATTTCCTGGGCCAATGTCAACAATATTAAACTTAGTTTTAGCGTCAAATTTTAAAAAGGTGTTGGATTCATTCAAAAGTGACTCAGCCATTTCAGAGTACAATTCATCACCTCCAAAATTAATATAATTATCATCCCAAATCTTAGCTCCTCCATTTTTATAAGCATATTTTTGGTCCATGAAAGAGTTAATATCTAAATCATTAATAATCTGGATCACTTCTTCATAACTAAAGACCTTATAAAACTGCTGACTTGGCTCTACAACTTTTCTAGCTCTGCTTGTTTTGTATTTAGTTCCATGGTCTTTTAGACGCAACATTTCTGCATGGTTATTTTCATTATCTAAAATCCTATATTTTTTTCCTACTTTTTTTACCTGTAAATTATTTTTGTTTTCCTCAGCACCTTTAACCCATTCTCCTACTGTTGAATTTGAAACTTTATACTTTTCGGCAACTAAAGTGTTTTTGAAAAAGTTCATATTTTATTGGCAATATATCAATTGACAAGCAGTTTAAAAAATTTTAACAGTTTTTAGCTTGCAGATTTGTAACAATTAATCATTTTAATACTGTGACCTTACACCATATGTCGAAATTTGACAAGTTATCTGTCAAAAAAAACTCTAGAAAAATCACCAATAGACTATTAGATATGAAATTTAAAGAGCTTGAACTAGCCATTAACCTTAGTAACATTTCTCCAAACACTCACTCACATTTGATCCAGACGATACAAGATATAAAATTTAGTTTTTTAAACAGTGCCAAAAAGAATAAACTAAGAGTAAACCCTACCAAGGTATAGCTAAATTAGCTAATTAAGCTTTTTGGTTTGTTGTAAGACTCTTATAGTTATAGTCGTAATCTAAATAGTAACTTGAACCTGCTACAATATTACCATTTAGGACCTCATTTGATAAATAATTTTCAACTAGTTTCTGTATTGTTCTATTCAATGGCCTTGCACCATACACAGGATCATACCCAATTTCTAAGATATAATCTTTGAGGGTATCAGAAAACTCAATCTGAACCTGCATAGAAGCCATTTTTTGAATAACTTTTCCTAAAGAAATATCGACTATTTGTGATAGTTCTTGTTTACTTAGGCTTCTAAAGACTACGATCTCATCTACTCGATTGATAAACTCTGGTCTAAACCTAGATTCAAGTTCTTTTATCACCTCATTTTGAATGTTTACATACTCACCACCCTCTTTGGTTAAAGTTGAGATCACCTCTGAGCCAATGTTACTTGTCATTATGATAATCGTATTTCTAAAATCTACAGTCCTACCCTGACCATCAGTTAATCTACCATCATCTAAAACCTGAAGAAGAATATTAAACACATCTGGGTGGGCTTTTTCTATTTCATCCAAGAGTATCACACTGTAGGGCCTGCGCCGCACCTGTTCTGTTAACTGCCCGCCTTGATCAAACCCCACATACCCTGGAGGACTGCCAATAAGTCTGGAGACAGAATGTTTTTCCATGTACTCACTCATATCTACTCTCAAAAGCGCATTTTCAGTGTTAAAGAGCAAATCAGCCAAGGCTTTACTAAGCTCTGTTTTACCGACACCAGTAGGACCCAAAAACATGAAACTTCCAACTGGTTTGGCTTCATCACTGAGCCCGATTCTGTTCCTACGGATGGTGTTTGCAACTGCTTCTATAGCTTCATTTTGTCCTATTACTCTGGTATGTAATTGGTTTTCTAGATTAAGTAATTTTTCCTTTTCAGATTCTACCAAGTTTCTGACAGGGATTCCACTCCAACTAGCTACTATATCAGCAATATTATTTTCATCAACTTCTAAGGTTATATATTTGGCCCCTTTGAGTTGGTTTTCCAGATTATCTAGCGTGGCATGAAGAGATGGAATCTCCCCATATTGTAATCTAGCAATCAGCTCCAAATCATACTCACGTTCGGCTTTTTCTAATTTTTGTTTAGCTTCTTCGATTTTTTCTTGTGTTTGGCGCAATTTATCAAGAGTTTGCTTCTCTATTTCCCAGGCTGATTTTAGATCACTCATTTGATCTGAGATGTTTTTGAGCTGACTCTCGATAATGACTAATCTTTGATCCACCTTTTCACCTTTTTCACTGCTTAAACTTTGTTTTTCTATCTCTAGTTTCATCTTTGATCTTTCTAAATTGTCTATATCTTCAGGGTAAGAGTCCAGTTGCATTCTGATTTTACTAGCCGCCTCATCAATCAGATCAATGGCTTTATCTGGCAATTTGCGTTCTGGTAAATATCTTTTAGATAGTTTAGTTGCAGCAATCAAGGCGTTATCTGTGATCTTGACCCCGTGATGGACTTCGTAGCGTTCTTTGATCCCGCGCAAAATAGCAATAGTATCCTCAGTACTAGGCTCAATTACATAAACTGGTTGGAACCTGCGCTCAAGGGCAGCATCTTTTTCAATCTCTCGATACTCACTTAGAGTTGTGGCCCCGATCATCTTGAGTTCCCCTCTGGCTAAGGCCGGCTTGAGCATGTTACCTGCATCGCTACTACCTTCACTTTTCCCAGCCCCCACAATAGTATGCAATTCATCGATAAACAATAGTACTTCGCCGCTAGCGCTGGTGACTTCTGAAATCACTGCTTTGAGCCTTTCTTCAAAATCCCCTCTAAACTTGGCCCCTGCCAATAGACTTGAAATTTGCAAGCTGATTAAACGTTTGTTTTTAAGCCCGTCTGGGACATCACCTTTGATGATTCTTTGAGCCAAACCTTCGATTATAGCAGTTTTACCAACCCCAGGGTCACCTATCAGGACTGGATTGTTTTTGGTTCTTCTAAGCAGTATTTGCATAGTCCGCCGGATTTCTTCATCCCTTCCAATAACGGGATCCAACTTACCGTCAAGTGCTAGTTTTGTAACATCGATTCCGTATTTATTAAGCGCGTCAAAGTTGGTATCAGAGCTCTGACTATCCACTGATTTATTTTTTCTAAAGTCTTTCATAGTGTTATATATTGCATCAAGATTTAAAATATTTTTAAGATAGGAATTTTCAACGCAAACTACAAATAAAGTATCTACAGCCACAAATTGATCACCCAATGAAGTTGCTTTTTGCTCAGCCTGAGACAGAATTAATTCTACTTTTTGGGAAACATAGTTTCCACCTTTTTCTGAGGTTTTTGGTAGTTTTTGCAGATCAGCTTGGATTTTTCTCTTTAAACTAACGATATCCCCACCTGATATTTGGATCAGGTTATTAATAAGTTCAGATTCAGGAGATACAAATCCAGCAAGCAAGTGTTCAAGTTCAATAAACTGATTTTGGTTTTGGGTAGCTAAATGTTGAGCGGTTTGAATCACTTTGAAGCCATCTTGAGTAAATTTTTCTAGATTCATACACCACGTTTGATTTATTTTATAACTATATCTGTTTTAAAATTGATTTTGCTTTGGTTAGAGCAGACTGCAACTGTTTGAGCTAAGCTATGTTAGAATTCAAGTATAAAGTAAGAGCGAGTTTTGCAGGCAATCGTGCAAAGTAAAATCAATTTTTCTCTAATATATTATAGCATTAGCAATCTATATTGTCAATTGCCAAGTTATCACCACCCAAGACCCTTGCTTAAACTAAGTTTGTAGTGCATAATTACTCTCATGATAGGGCAAAAAAACACTCACGACCAAGTCGATCCCAAAACAATTTGGCTAAATATTGGTTTAATTGTAATGGTTTTAGGACTTGCTTTTGCTCAGCTCGCCATGAGTCTATCCAATCAAAACATAAAAATCGCTCAAGCAAATAACATAGATAATCCTTCTCAAACTAATCAATCCGTTGATATAGAAAGCCAGAGAGAGTATAGCAAATACGACATTCAAATCCAAAATATCAGACAAACAAGAGATAATTTGTCAATAGATTATTCATTAGTAAATTTTGATTCTGAATCAGGCAAAGCTTATGTTGGATTCTATTTTGATCAGTATGAAGGGGGAGAAAAAGCTAACATCTATTACGGCAGCAGCCCTTTTAACATGCCAAATGAATACGTGCCGGTAGGATTCAAGAAAATCTGTAGCGCCATCTTTTTACCAAATCTAGAGAGACTAAACAACACTGAGACTTGCGAAGAATTCATAACTAGTCAATAACTAATAGGTGCTAACAATCCCTAAATATATTTACAGAATAGGTCACTCTTTTGATTTGAGTTTGGCTGAATACAGATCCCTTGCAGGCGATGAAGAACTTTGGACTTGTCAAAACTGGTTAGGAAGCGATAAAGAAATCGACACCAATCAAACAGGAGGCCTAGTCTTTGGAGTTTCCAATATTAAATTACTAGATAATAACGAAGTAAAACCAGATCGCAGTGAGTTTATAGAATATCTTAAATCTCATCCAGAACTAGTGCAAAAAAAACTTGTAATTGCAACTAATATTCTACTTACCAAAAAAATCTTGATACCACTCAAAGAAATGGGTTACAAACAAATTAATCTGATTCCCAATAAAGCCCTTCCAAATATCGGTCATTTCAAGCAAAAATCCACAATTGTCTGTTATTTTAAGCTGGATAATCAAAGTAGTTTTTTTGGAAGCATTATAAATTATGCAAATCAGCAAATCTGGAATGACTTGGATACTAACCCTCAACTGCAAGATATGGACAGGGGGATGATCAATTACAAGCTGGCTAGAACTATTTTAAACCTAGCAAATCATAAAGACTATATCTGGGATCCCTTTTGTGGATTAGGCAGGAACATGCTTGCTGGAAGTGGGATTAGTAAAGACTGGTTACTTAGCGATATAGATGGAAGCTGCAGAGACTTGGTAGATTCAAATGCTAAATATCTTACTGATCTGAATGGTAGATATGATTACTTTGAATCCCTACCCTCTTATCAATTTGCTCCACTTGATATCAGAGACTACGATCAAGCTTTCAAAGTCTATGGTAGAAGAAACCTTACTGATAAAAGTTATACAGTGGTTACAGAGGGGTATCTTGGATCCAATTTAGCTGGTAAATACAACCGCCAAGACCCAGAAAAACAAATCGAAACAGTTCAACAAATTTGGCACAAAGTCTTGGCAAGCTTAGCTAAACTTGAAGTTAAAGAAGTTATTCTCTGCGTGCCTTGGTATAAACTAAAGACTGGAATCATAAAGCCTGATTATTTTTTGGAAGTAGTTGGTAAAAGTAATTATAAAATAGTTGAGTTATTACCTAGCAAGCCTTATATCTTATATGCTAGAGAAACAACTACGGTTGGTCATGGAGTTTTTAAATTGGTTTTGAGGTAATTATTTTCATTCTAGTACTTTTCAACCCTGTAATTGCTAGTTACTTAGCTACAAAATGCAGTGTCACTCTGAATTCATTTCAGAGTCTGTTTAAAGCTTAGTGGATAGATCCTGAAACAAGTTAAGGATTGTAGATGTTAATTATTTTAATGACAGAATCTATGTGTCACCCTGAATTTATTTCAGGGTCTGTTACTTATATTAATAGAGAAAAGATACTGAAACGAGTTCAGTATGACAGATTAAAATTGTCAGCGAATAAATT
>JBBSJV010000009.1:0-23160 GCA_038256935.1 Patescibacteria group bacterium | reverse complement strand
TATTTTTCCTTTATTTAGGTAATTATGAAATTACTAATGAATAATCAAGCACAGGCACTTATTTTAATTTGTGTATACTTTATATACTTGGTTCTAAGCTCAGTTGAGCTAATTAGTTTAGAACTCATACCAATAAGTTTAGTTGTTCTAGTTAACTTAACAATTTCAATGCTTTATTTCTATTTATCGTTGCAAAATTTAGAAAAATATAAATCAATTCACAATTTTGCCCTAAATTTAATATTTATTCAATCTATTTTATTAGTTTTTACTTTATTTATTTACCAAAGAGGCACTTTGCTTAGCTAAATGTATATTTAAAAATTTTTCACTGCCTGAGCTATTTCTTATAAATTCTTTTGACTCAAAAGTGGTTATCTTGGTTTTTTAATATAGCTCCTTACAATTTCTACAATCAATTCAGTAGTTTGCCCCCATTCCAAAACTTCACTCAGCCGATCAATCTCTACCCATCTCACAGCGTCTACTCCGCCAGCAGGGTCAGATACAAATTCATTGATTTCTTTTATTCTAGCAATAAACCTTATTTGATAGGAATCAAGTTCCCACGCACTATCTGTTTGGAAATAAACCTCCTGATAAAAGGCTTCTTCTATAGTATCCAAATCAAGTACTACGGCTGACTCCTCATACACTTCTCTCTCTAAACACTGGAGTAAAGTCTCACCTGTCTCGATTTTTCCACCGACTAAACCCCAACCAGAATTTAGATTATGTACCAAAAGAATCTGATTTTGGGGATTCAAAACTATTCCGTAAACTTGTTTAACCTTCTCAATTTCTAAGTCTTGAAAACTTCCCCTACAAATTACAAATTTTGCTTTTTCTTGTGAGAATTGTTGTTCAAACAGTTTAGTTTTAGCCATTAAGAGAAGTTAATTGTTGCTTACACAAGATTAATTTATTCCTCTCTAATTCTATAATAATGATCGCCTTTCTTACCAATTTTACAATCAATGACCAAGAATTTACGTCCTAGATATTCCATAAATGGTTTGTCTTTGAGTAGTTTTTCTGGCCATTCTACCATACATACATTGACTGTATCTGATAGCTCTTCTTCGATCCACCCTTTATCTTCAGCAGCAATTGTCTTTAGTCTATGCAGATCCATATGTACTAGCTTATCAAACTCACCTGTTTTTTTGA
This sequence comes from Patescibacteria group bacterium, assembly GCA_038256935.1. Taxonomy (GTDB): domain Bacteria; phylum Patescibacteriota; class JACMRA01; order JACMRA01; family JACMRA01; genus JBBSJV01. The sequence goes on along the minus strand of JBBSJV010000009.1, from coordinate 21,990 downwards.
CTTGGGATGAAGATTTGAAGGAATACTTGTGAAGCAGGGCAAAGGTAGGGGATGTGATATCGTCTTTGACTCCGATTCTCTTACCTAGTTCTTTGACTAGATAAGTCTTTCCAGCACCCATTTCGCCGCGCAAGAAGAATAAACTGTAGTTTTTGGATTGGATGTGATGAGTTAGTAGTTCGATGATACGATCCAGCATGATTTTTTTGCCAAATGGGATATCCATATCCACTTGTTTGTCGTTTTTATTAACATTAGCAGAGAAAGTTTGTGGGTACACACCTTCCAGAAAATCTACTAATTTGTAACTGTCTTGGTGCTGGCGAACTTTATTAAGGGCCACTTCTTCGATCTGTCTAACACGTTCACGAGTAACGTGAAATACTTCTCCAATTTCTTCCAAAGTGTGAGCAATACCAGTACCATCAAGGCCAAAACGAAGTAAGATTACTTTCTTTTCTCTAGGCTCTAAAATGTCATCTACAATACTCATGACGTGCTGGCGAAGGATACGATTAGAAGCAGAGTCAATCGGCATTGAGCTAGTTTCATCCTCAATCATTTCTACCATTTGAGTATCACTATCTTCACTGTAACCAACAAGTGTATCAATAGAAACTGTGTCTTGGGAGATACGTTTGAAATAATAAATTGTATCCAGATCAACTTCCATTTTCTCAGCCAATTCATCATCAGTGGGCTCTCTTCCTAACTCGTCAATCATCTTTCTTTTTTCTTTTCTAAATCTATTTAGCTTTTCTTCGACATGAACTGGAAGCCTTACTGGGCGACTCTGGTCAGCAAGAGCACGGCGAATACTTTGCTCGATCCAGTAACTAGCGTAGGTTGAAAACTTGTATCCTCTTCTCCAGTCAAACTTTTCAACAGCACGCAATAGACCAATATTTCCCTCTTGAATAAGATCCAAAAAGGCTAGGTTTCTACCCATGTATTTTTTGGCAGCATGGACAACCAATCTAAGATTAGCATTGTTTAATTCACGCTTTGCAGCTTGATCACCTTGCTCAATTCTTTTGGCAAGTTCAACCTCTTCGTCTTTACTAAGTAGTGGGTATCTGGAGATATCTCGGATATAATTTTGGACTGCATCATCGTTTAGTTCTTTACCACCAACGTCTCCTGCGATACTACCGCTTAATTTTTGAGCTAGTTCAAGCTCTTGTTTTTTGGATAGGTCTTCATCTAATTCGTTCCAAAGATTATCCAGTGTGTTTTCAAAACTAATAGGGGCTCCTGAATCTTCTGATAGATCAAAAATATCTTCTAATAGATCAATATCATTTTCCGGGTTTGGTAATACATTTAAAACCTCATCTTCAGTGATAAATCCTCTGGTGATACCTTGTTTAACAAGCTCGACAACTCTTTCTTGGAATTTGGTCGGCATGGCCTGGAAAACCGGATACAGCGAAATATCGTTTTCAATAAATTTCTTTAATTTCTTTTGTTTGTTCTTACTTTCCCTGCGTTTAGTAACCTTCTTCATCTTGACCTTGACCCCGTCTTCAGTGACTCTATAGCGCCTAGATCCGCGTTGCTCGATGTTATCATCTTGTAGGGCAAGTTGCCTATTAAGCTCTGCTGTGGAGATAAGATTAAGCCCTAAAATACCTTTTCTAGTAACTAATTCATTGGACCTTCCGGTGCGAGGGTCTACATCATCATCTAGGAAATCTTTACCTTTGCGACCAGTTTTTTTACCGGTTCCGGCCTTCATTTTTCTCTTCTTTTCCTCATCAGTACCACCTTCAGCTTCGATTTGAGCAAAGCGTGCTTTGTCCTCTTCTGAGATTTTTTTGTTGGTATTGACTCTTTTAGCGGCTTCTTCAGGAGTTAATGGCTTGGCTTTGAAGATCTTGGTGATCTTTGGAATCTTAGCTTTATTGATCTTAGCCGAACCAATGGTTAAACGCTTACGATCAGCCGAGGATTTTTTGGCTCTTTTTTCCTTTTTTTGCCCACCTTGAGTTTCCTTTGCTTGCAGGATATCAGCAATTGATTTTCTAGCCACAGTTTTTATAAATTATAAATTTGATTAAATGAAAATGTCAGCTAATAAATTAGCCTTGGTTGTTTGCCATATCTGTTGGTGATACACCTGAAAATTAGATGGATATTTTGAGTATTTTTATCCTTCAAAAAATTATCTTGACGATATTGGCTTATTGTCTGTATTCTATATAATATCAGTACAATTGTCAAATTATATTTATGGCCAAGAAAAAACAATCCAAAAAGAAATTACTAAATAAAATCCAAGCCCCTTCTACCCCCCACGATGTAAAATCTGCTAAAAGCTTACAAAACCCTTCTTTAGAAGCAACCCAGATTCCTGTTTCCAGTAGCGATTCTAGGCCACTTCAAGACACACCGACTAACAAAGTGGGTGAATATTTAAGGTCTCTAAAAACCAATCCTGATCGCAGGCGACCCTTTGTAGCCATACTTACAGCTATAGTTTTTGTAGGTATTTTTGCTGGCTTTAATTTTTATTTTATCCCTTACGTGATGAATAACTATACAGATGCAGCAGTGCAAGCAAGAGAGCAAGAAGAAGCTGAAAGAACTGCTCGAGAAGATAGAGAAAGAAATCAAAATCAATTAGATCTAGAAAATACCGTACTAAATTTTGAAGCCAATAAAGAATGGCAAGTCCAGTTTGAATTAGCCGAGTTTGGTAACTTTACAGCTGATTTAAATGTTGATTTTGCCCCTCAAACAGTAGAAAACTTCATCAGGCTTACCTATAGAGATTATTACGATAGTACAATCTTTCATAATATGTTAGAAGATGATGCTGTGGCTTATTTACAGGGTGGTGATAAAGAAAACAGAGATGGTACAGGTGGTAAGAGTGCTTTTTATATTGACGATGCTCAACCAGGTTTGATTTCAGATGAGATATGGAGAGTTGCTCCTCAAAGAGATGTTGTAGGAGGGGTTACCCAGATTATAAACACTCCAGAGCTTAGAGCACCAAGTCTATACAGAGACCTTGATCTTACTACTGGGCAAGTTGTCTATCCAAAAGGAACGCTATTTTTAGTCAAAGAAAATGCTCCTGATAGTGGTCGAAGTTTATTTGGATTCACTCTCAAAGACTCTACTTTACCAGCTAATTACACCGCTTTTGGAAGAATTAGTGAATCTGATTTTGCTGTTCTTGATAGGATTCTAAACGAAGTTAATCCAGTTCAATCAATCCAAGGTGAAGATGGTGAATTGGTATCAGAAGTTAGTATCGAAGGAAGGCCAGAACCAGAAATAAGGATTAATAGTGTTAATGTTATAAGTCCTCAGATTTAGGTATTAACTAAGTTTAAATTTTAAGGACTGGAATTATCTGGTCCTTATTTTTTTTGGGTAAAGAGTAGAGTTATTTGATAAATTTATTTGAGCGCAGTCAAAAATACTCAGGAGGTAGGCGTGACGACATGTATTACGTTATTAAAAGCTTAAACTATCTCAGGCAAGACCTTCACTAATTGTTTACTCTTACTACTTCCCACCACTTTCATATTTACAAGCTGGTCTGAGATAGACTTATAAAACTTACAAAATTCATCCTTGGTAGCCTTATCAATCTTGGTTACAAAGTCCCCGTAAGACATTACCTGCCCGTCTGAAAGTAGGGTTAACTCTGCAAAATTAGCTAATGTTGAAGGGTCATCAGAAGAGATCTGGTTGGTTTTAACAAGTACTTCTTTTAACATATCAAATTTGACTGGCTTAAAGTATTTATCGTAGTTTCCAAGGACTTCTTTGACCTCTTCTATAATCTTTTGTACATGACTAATCTGGCAAGTAATAGATAGATTTAAATGCTGATGGCTTTCTTCAAAGTAGCTTTGCATGCTATAAATAAGGCCAAGTTTATGTCTCAATCTGTCATATAATACTCCGTGAAATTTTAGAAACAGCTCATTATAGATCTTACATAGATGATTGCTATGGACTCCAATATCTGCTGGAATATACAAGTTTAAATCGACTTGTTCGTGGGCCAAAGGATGAATGAGAGGTTTTTGCTTGAAGTCTTGAAACTCATTTGGCAACTTATTTCCTGGCTCTAGTTTTTCTTTACCGAGGGTAAACGGATGGTCTTGGAGGTTATTTTGAACGAAATTTTGCAACTTTTCTTGAATTTTATCACTATCAAAGCCACCGCTTATCATTATTATAACTGAACTTTTGTTCATCATTTCTTCAAAAAGTCTATTCACGTCCCCCAAATTTGTAGAGGCTACAGCTGGAATATCTCCTAAAGTTTCATGACAATCCACAGAATCTTCTGTAAAAAGGGCTTTTTTGTTATGAAAATGAACAATATAACCAGGCTCTCCAGATCTTTCTGAGATTTCTTGAAGGACAATTTCACGTTCTTGATTTAATATTGCCTCATCAAAAGTTGGGTTAAATGTATGCTCCAATAATAACTCTAGCATTAAGTCTTGATCGCTGGTGTGTCCTGAGTACTCCAACCACATATAATTAGGTGAAGTTGCAGCGTTAATATTGAGGTTTTTTGCAAACTGAAAATCCATAAATTCTTCAAAATTCATTTTTTTTGTGCGGGCCACTATTAGGTGCTCCATAAGGTGCATGCGACCTCTATCTTGTTTTTTTTCAAAATAACTGCCTCCAGCTGTAAAAAGTGCCTCCATCTCGACTTTGTAGCGTAAACTTGGGACCATGATAAGATGTAAATGGGGGTTGAGGCGGGTATAAATCATATATTAAAAAGACTGGTAGGAAAAACCAAATTGTGCAAGTTTTTCTTGACAAAGTTTATTTCATCGGTGAATTGAATAAACTAGTTTTAAATTAAATGTAATTTATATTGACTATGACAAAACGTTCAAAAGCAAACAGAACCCAAATTATTGAGAAGCTAGCAGTTGTGTTAGGTGTCTCAAAAGCACAATCTGAAAAAGTATTAAACGCAGTTTTGGATACAGTCCAAGACATGGTTACTTCAGGTTTCGATGTTAACCTTACAGGTTTCGGTTCATTCTACCAAGTAGAAAGAAAAGCTCGTGATGGTATCAATCCAAAAAATGGAACAAAGATGCGCATCCCTGCTTCTAAGAGTGTCGGTTTCAGAGTAGGTAAAACCTTCAAAGAAGCTGTCAAAGCTAGCAAATAAGCTAATTCTTAGACTATTCGACCTCCCCTGTGGGGGTCTTTTTGTTGTCTAAAACCTGTTTGGTATTTTTTAGTTAGCCTTAGAAAGGCTTCTGAGCTTGCCAAAAAATTATTTGAAAATAAATCTTAAGCTATGAATTATATCAATTTTGATCTTGAAACCTATAGTCCTAGTGATCTAAATCATATTGATACCAGCGAATTTAGAATCAGTGTTGCAGGCTGTTACGTGTCTTGGATTGACGAATACATCGCTTTTCTGGAGCCTGAGATGAATGATTTTGTAAATCTTTTAAGCCAAGCAGACTTAGTTGTGGGTTACAATATTGTCGGATTTGATCTTCCAGTATTGCAAAAATATACCACTTACAATGCCTTGGATTTACCAATTTATGATCTTTTAGCAGAGGTTGAAAAAACACTTGGACACAGACTTCGCCTGGATGATATTTGCAAAGCAACTTTTAATAATGACACCAAGACTGACACATACTCAGTCTACAAAAACTACCACAAAGAAGGTAAGTGGCTAGAGCTAATAGACTACTGTATGAATGATGTAAGATTGACCGAGCAGTTGTTTCAGAGGGTTTTGAATAATCAAGATTTGAACTATTTTGATCTTCACAAAAAAATGAGTTTTAACCTAGCAAAACCAGACCTGACAAAACTAAGCCAAGTCGAGACTATAGAAACCTTACTATAGCTTGACAAAACCAATGAATAATAAGTTATTTTGATTAAGTATGTTTGACGCTACAGTTTTGGCTCTCCTAGGTGTATCGATTGCGGTCGGTCTCGGGGCTATCGGATCATCAATAGGAACAATGGCAGTTGCAAGAGTGGGTGCAATGTTATTATCAAAAGAACCAAATAAATTCCCACAGGTGCTAGTTCTCACTGCTCTTCCATCTTCTCAAGCTCTTTATGGATTCTTGTTTGGAATTATTATTTTATTACAAACTGGATTATTAGGTGGTGAGATCACAGTGGATAGTAATGCAGCTTTTGGATACATGATTGCGGCTTTACCAGTTGGCGTTTCTTGTTTATTTTCAGGAATCGCTCAAGGAAGAGTAGCTGCAAGCGGTATCAAAATCGTTTCAGAAAAACCAGAAAATCTCAATCAAGCTATCGTTTTATCAGCGCTTCTTGAAAGTTTTGCTATCTTCGGTTTGATTGTCTCAATCATCATCGCTTTTGTTGGATTAGCAGTTTAAGCCATAAATAGTTATGTTATCTTGCCAATATTTGATCATAGGCGCTGGGTCTACTGGACTCAGAGTAGCTAATAGTATCGCAGCAAGTGGCGGCGATGTAATACTAGTGGATAAATCAGATATTGGCGGCAAATACCCTCTTATTGAGGGTTTTTTTAGTTATCTCCAGACAGAGTCAAAAGCTTTTGGAGCAAGCCTGAATAAATTTAAAGACTTTCCTGAAACATTTACAGTCCTTCGCAACCATCGCAAAAAAATCTGGAGAGAAGGAGTCAAAGAAATCCAAAAACAGCAGTTAGAGCTAGCTCAAAACATCCAACATTTTCCAAACTTAAAAATAATCCAGGGTGAGGCCACGTTTTTTTCAAAAAGTATTGTGGAGGTAAATGGAGATAAGCAACGTGATTTAATCCAATTTAGCGAGTGTATTATAACAACAGGTAAAGATTTCAAATCCACACTTAGCTCTGAATCACCTGAAACGATTTATACAATTGATACCTTGCACAAGCTAAGTATAGTACCATCAAAAGTAGCAATCATTGGAGTTAGCGAGCAAAGCCTGGGTATGGCAGCTATTTTTGCTCAACTTGGAGTAAAAGTCTATGTTTTTGATAAACTAAAACCGAGCCAGGTTTTACCTACTCTAGATCGCTCAGCTTTTAATTATTTGATCAAATACTTGGCCTCTTGGCAGGTAGAGTTTCATTTTAAAACAGCTATCACAAGCATCGAGAAACAGCCTAGGGTCACAGTACTGACTGATAAACATGGAAATGAGCACAAAGTCTCTATTGCCTACCTACCTTCAAGCAAAGAATTCAATCCAAAGAATTTAAACCTTGCTAAAATTTCAATAAATAGTACTAAAGCTGGAATCCCAACAAACTCATTTGGTAGAACTGTATACAAAAACATTTGGGCTCTAGGAGAAGCCTCAGCTGCTTCAAGTAAATTAAACAAGGAAAGAATCATTGAAAACTTTGTAGATAGATTTGAAAAACCTGTTCCTCAAAACAACTGGCTCAACTTTACCCCTACTAATAATGAGGAGTTTGCCGACCCAAGAAAAACTGACTTTACTGCAATCTATTTGGATCAATCGGTTTTAACTATAGGGCTTCCAGAGCACGAAGCTGTCAAAAGATACGGCTCAACTTTTGGTTCCAGCTTTTACCAAAAAAAAGGCAGCACTGGTTTTATCAAACTATTGTATAAACTATCCATGAAACAATTGATTGGAATCAGCCTTACAGGACAAGTAAGTAGCCAGCTGGAGCTAGTCTGCTTTGAATGGTTTAAACGAGGTGCTAGTAGTGATTATATCGATAGTTATCTAAAACGCCTAGGCTATAAAGCTAGGTAAATCATACATTTTTACTTATCGTGGTTTAGATGAGTTACACTTTTTAGTGTCATGCTGAATTTATTTCAGCATCTATTTGTAAATCTTAATAGACCCTGAAACGAGTTCAGGGTGACAGGATTGAATTTTACTTATATTGTATTAAAAGAGTTTTGTGGACAAGTATACAAGTAAATTAAAGATTCGCCCCTTTGACATTTGATAGCCTTTTTTCTATACTAGATTAAACTATGCCTGAGAGTAAAAAAACAAATACTCAACTCCAAGATTTTGATCTGCCTACTGAGTATAGTCCTGATAAATTGGCTGACAAGCTTGTCTCCAAAGAAGCTGAGTACAAATCAAGGCTAAATACCAAGCAAGCAAAAGGGATTAGGCCCAGCTGGTTTTTTGTAGGTACTTTATTTTTGATTACCATCGCCTTGGGTGTTTTTGTATACCAAAGTAACACTCAACTGGATAATTTGAGAAATCAACTGACTAATTTGCAAAATAATACTGACCAAGCTAGCTCTAATACCTCTCAACAACTACTTTACCCTCCTATTACAGCCTTTGGTTTTACAATCCTGCCTCAACTTAGACCACCTCAAGAGTTTGAACCTAGTAGGGAACAAGGCCTGAGTAGGTTTTTTGAAAGTAGAGAAATGGTAAAATCTAGTTACTTATTTACAGATAGCGGTAGAGACTCGGGAATCACTGTGGAGGTTGTCGAATACGATAATCGTTTGAATCTGGAAGAGTTTGCTGATCTTGTTGCGGCCACATTGGGAGAAGGGTATATTTCAAGCGAGGAAACTATTTTACTTCCTGATAATATCCAGCTGATGAAAATTAATTCAGAGCAAGAAAATGTTGATTATTACGTGTCAGTGACCACAGAAAACTACTATTTTCTAACTATTTCTAAAGAAACAAGAGACGTAGAAGAATTTGAAGAAATTAATCAGTTTACTAATACAATTTTAGGGTCATTGTATTTAAATTAGTTTTGCGATCAAGTTTACTTAAGATTAACAAATATTTGATTGTTAATTAAGATCCTATCAATTTAAGAATTTCCTAGTTGCAATTTTGTTTCCAAACTGGACAATATTCAAAATATTAATGTATTTATATAGTGTATGGCATCAACAGGTAAAGCAAATAAAAAACAAAGTTCAGATATCGATAATGGTTCAGAACAAATCTTTTTGGATTCAAGAGTTCGCTGGTATATCGTTCAAACCTATGTTGGATTCGAAGAAGCAGTTAAAAAAGCACTAGATCTGAAAATCAGAAATCTAGGCCTGCAAGATCGTATCCAAGAAATCTACATCCCAACTAGGAAAATCACTAAACTAAATAAAAAAGGTGAGAGACAAGAAAAAATCGATCGCGTCTACCCTGGATATATTTATTTAAAGATGAAATTAGACAAAGAAGTTGGGTATGTTATCCAAAATACAAGCCATATTTCTCGCATCACAGGTACTGGAGGAGTAGCAGTTTCTCTTGAAGATGGTTACGTAGAAAGACTTAAAGAGAGTTTACTACTTGAATCTGAAGATAATCAGAAAGTAACTGCAACTAATTTCCAGCTTGGAGATCTTATTACAGTCATTGAAGGACCGTTTAAGGATATGACAGGTAAGATCAGCGGAATCGACCCAGCAAACTCTACAATCGACGTATTGCTAACCATGTTTGAAAGAGATACTGTTGTTAGTCTTGATGTTCTTGCTATTAGAAAGGTTATTCAGTAGTATTATATACTAGTTTAATGAACTTACAACCAAATTCAATAGTTCTAAAAAAGGTTCTGGATTTTTCAGATATAAAAATTGAGCATGTAGACTCCTCACTTAAGTTAACTACTAGTCAAATTCAGGCGATAGAAGGCAACTGGCAAAAAATTATATCTGAGTCCAAGTTAAAGGGTATTAAAGTATGGGATGCTGTTACCTATAGATTTGAAAGTATTAACACATCAAAAAATATTATAAGTTTAAGCACTGTCAATTATCGCACTAGACGAGGCTTAGAAAAAATTAATTATAAAATCTTGCCATCGAGTTTGCAACCAAATAGTCAGGGATTATTTATCGCAAGTTTGATCCAAACCAATGATGGCGACTATATATTGGGAAATAAAAAAACAATAGATAAAAGTGAGTTTGCAAATATTGAATTAATTGGTGGCATATGCTCTCCTGAGGAGGTAATCATAAACTCAGGTAAAGACCTCGAGACAGTAATACTCAAAGAAATAGAAGAAGAGATCGGTGTATCAAGAAATTTTGTTAATAATACAAGCATTCTAGGAATAACCATAGGTAAACATACAAATGTTGGTGTTATTTCTAATACTCAACTCAATTTATCAAACCAAGAACTCTTAGATTTATTTCATGCAAAATCTGATGAAGAGATTGAATCCTTAATTTTTGTAAATAAAACTAAGTTAATAGAGATTCTGAAACAACACCCAAGCTATCCCAGCCTCATCCCTCAGCTACTGAGCTAATTTTTCTCCTAAGATATATCTGTAATGACTTACTTGGTTACCTTCAAGATCAGTGTATTGGACTTCTACTGAGTATTTTTTGAGTGGATTTAATCCATTTTGCTCTATGATCACATTGTTTTCAAGGTCAGTTCCCTCAAACTTGTACTGATTGTCCCCATCATAAATAATAGCTGTAACTTTACTTGAAATCGGAGCTAAGACCTGAATATTATTACATTTACTGCCATCATTTGTGCACCAATCAATCTCTTGTTCTTGCTCTCCTGCTTGGAAACTAAAGCTGCCAAGAGTATAGCCACTATCTTCAAAGATTAGGTTATTATCTCCATTTACTCCATTTACTTGCACGAAACAGTCTTGACCTTGTTTATGAGTTGGGGCTGGAGTAGTATTGTAATTGCTATCGATAATGAAGGCTGAGCAATTATCTACGCTGAACTTAAAGACTTTAGAATATTGAGTTGAGATATAATTTGAAGCCTCTTGAACAACGAATTGATCATTTTGAGAAGAGATATCAAATTTACCAATAAATACTGAGACGTTATTGGTTTGAGCCAGAGAAGTAAGGCTAGCCTGTACATCCAAATCAAGATCCAGGTATCTTTGATCAAAGTTTGTTTGGATATCTCTACTTTCTAGTTTACTAGCAGGTAAGAATAGTTGAGCAAAGCCATCCTTTATCAGGGATTTTTCTACCTTACCGTTATATCTCCAGATCACCTCACCATTTTCTACAGGTAAGCCAAATCTATCAGTAATTGGCGTTGTTGAAAGATTTATTTCTAATTCATTTTCAGTGTTTACTCTAACTTGTGGGAAGACTCTAAACATACTTCCGGCTTCAGTTGAAGTTAAACTTACTAGTTTTGTATACACTGCTTCCCCATAGCTGGCTTGAATGACTGCTTTTGATACATCTCTTAATTGGTTCAAATTCCAGTTGAGACTACAGTTTCCTTCACTTTGAGGCACAGTTTCTTCCAAGAATTCACCTGTATTTTTCAAGAATTTAAATCCGCACTCACTTACTTCTTCAGATCCCAAGCCATTAACTTCTAATAAGATACTACTATCATTGGAGTATGATTCCATTATGTTTGGCAAGACTCTGGCTTTAGTATCTGCAGTAAGTGGGTATTCTTTTCTTAGAACTTCGTTTCCAGCAGAATCAATCATGACAAATTTTACAAAATCAGCAGAAAGAGCGGTGGCCGAGATAGTTTTGGTTAAATATCCTTCAGTTGCGTCAAGGTTCTCATAGCTTTGTAGAATATTATCGTCTTGATCCAAAATATTGATGGTCAAACCAGTTGATGTTGTTAAATTGTTATTTCCATCTACAAATGGTCCTACGATAAGATCATTGGCGTAATTTTTGTAAGCTGGCTCGTATTGTAAATACATCTGACCGTAATTTGTAACCCCGCCTGCAGCTACATGGAATTGTTTAGTTTGAGCAATTTCTTGGCCAGTAGCGCCATCAGCAAAGGTTACTGCAACAGGTCCAGATTTTTTTATAACCCCACTTGGAATAGTTAGATTACACGTACCTCTAGTGATTTTACCATCGACTCTGGTTCCATTGATACCAGTACCAGTTGCAAAAACATTTCCTTGGCAGCTCCCTTCTGGGATAATTGTAGAGCTTCTATCTTTGACTCCTTCGATTCTCAAAGCAATATCTTGTCCCACACGGAGTTTGGAATAGTCTGCGATGATAACACCCCCATCATTTAATCCATAAGTGCTATCACTCATCACAACACTTATAAATATAGACTTTTTACCACCTGATAATTGGATATATATTACATAAGTTCCACCTTTTTCAAAGTAACTTCCAGGAACAGAAGTTTCAAAGTTTCCAGCTACAACACTCAATGGCTGTCCTGCTTTGGAGTCATAAGTTGATACTTCCCCACTTTCTTTGTGTAAGATTTTAACAGCTACTGACTCCCCATCTATTGGTAAAGATTCAGCGTTTAAAATTCCTTCTGATTTGATATCTACTTCTTGTCCTCTAGTTGGACTTGGATTGATTGCTGTCAGATTGAGTAAGCCAATTGTATCATTAATAAAGGATACATCTTGTTTTAAATTGGAGTTTGCTAATTGAACAGTATAGACTCCATCACCTGGAAGTTGATTTGTAAAAATGTCAGCAAAACACTTTCTAGTATCTGTAACTGGTGAGGACGTAGAAAATACAACATTAGTACCAGCTAAGACATCAAATTTACAGTTTTTAGCATCTTTAGGGGATTCATTTTTGCTAATTACTCGATCTGCAATAACAGAGGCATAGCCATTGATAGACTGAGCATTAAATGGCAAAATTAAACTAGCCTGAGCTGATGGGACCAAATTACCTGAAGTAGTAGAACCATCGACTCTGAAAGTTTTAATACCACTATAACTTAGCTCATTTGAAGAAATAAACATGGCTGTATAATTTCCAGCGGGTAGAGTGCTATTACTAAATTCACAATAACCTTGCTGCTCTGGTAAACAATCATAGCTTGTCACTACTTCGCCAGTTCCAGCCTTACTAACAAATACGGTACCGGTAAGATCACTTTCCATAGGAACAAACTCGCTACTATCTTTAGATAGGATCAAAGAAATGTTTTCACCAGGTGCATAAACGTCTTTTTCTGAAGCAAGTTTAAGAGGCTGTTTTTTGGTTATTAAATTACTATTCAAAGCTGTATAAACACGATTTGTGTCAGCTACTTGAGTTCCAACTTCATTTTCATAGGAGATTTTAGCGATGATTGCTAGGAAATCTGTGGATTTTTCTTTGAGCGTAGAAGTTACTATATACTCTGCTCTTTCCCCAGCAGCCAAAGGTGGCAATCTCATTACATTGGTATTTTCAGCTGAGATAGGTTCGCTTTCTTCAAATAATTGGTTTTTGCTTGTCTCCCATCTAAGTGAATCTCTAGTAGAGAAAAAACTACTGGAAATTCCATTGATTGGTTGCGTAATAGATGTATTTTGCAGGGTTAAAACTAGCTCTACCTTATCTCCTATTTCATATTCTTTTTCTTCTAAAAACCTAAGCGATGAGGAAACAGATGAATTTTGACCGGCCGCAGCTTGATCAGGAGTATTTAGGTTAAATAAAAACAGTCCTAATAGTCCACCTCCAAAAATATATACACCTAATACAGTAACTACTAATTGGCGACTTTTTTGGTTGCGAAACTTAAATCTTTCTAAGATTCCCTTTTTTTTGTTTGGTCCAGTTTTGACTTTATAATACGGTAGATTTCCCATAGGAGCTAATTTTTTATTTCTGTTTTTTGTTTTCTTTAAACAGTATAACTTGTTTTTTCTGATTTTGCAAATCTTGATTAATTTTTAATGTTACACCAGCTACATTTTTTTAAACCTGCGAATTGAAAATGAGTTGACCCTTCTAGAAAATAGTATTTAACTTGGTTCATATGCACCTTATTCCATCCTTACTTGAGTACAGCCCAGCTAAGCTAAAAGCTAAATTAAACCTTATCCAGGGTAAATATAAGCAGTTTTTAGAACTCACGACTCAACCTAAAGATAGCCTTGATTTGCATTTGGATTTTGTCTTGGATCAATTTGCAAAAGACAGATCAGTAATGGCAAGCCTTGGTTTAGAGGCAGTTTTAACTGAGCTTGAAGATAGATTTTCTAGCAATAAACTGACTTTAAGTATACATTTAATGGGTTCATTAGAGGATATGAGACTTGCAAATGAGTTCTTACAAGGCTATACTTTTAATCCAAGCTGGTCTTATCAAATCTATATTGATCCAGATCTTATCCCCACCTTCAGAGTCCATGAGCTGCTTTTTGAAAATGTAGAGCTTGGGATCTGGTACGATCCAAATGATTGGTCAGATTCAAGTACTGTTATTCCTTCTCAAAGCATAAATAATTATTTACTGATGACAGTTGTGGCAGGTAAATCTGGTCAAAGTAAAAGTCTTGAAAGTGTGGAAAGTATAATTCAAATAAGCAAAACGCATCCTAAGATTAATTTTATTGCTGATGGTGGATGGAAAGTACAAGATATGTTGGAAATAAAAACTAAACAAAATTTGCAAAACCTAAAAATAGTCAGCTACTCTAGTTTTTGGCAAGAAATGGGATTGTAAGTTTGACTACAGTTTGGGTTTTTTGGTACTCTTATGAATGTAAATTTTAGTATGAAAATTGGTGTTATCAGTGGAAGTCAAAGAATAAATTCTCAAAGTAGAAAAGTAGCAAATTACTTGCAACACGTTTTGTTAAATCAAGAAGACCAGCAAGTTTATTTATTGGATCTTGGGGAAGAAAAGATTCCTTTTGTAGATGAAGCTTTTTTAGATGATAAAGTAAAATGGCACAAAAATTGGTCAAAGATTACACAGGAGATAAACTCTTGTGATGGATTAATTATTATTTCGCCAGAATGGAGCGGTATGTCCTCTCCTGCTGTGCATAATTTTTTGATTGCAAGTAGTTATAAAGATCTTGCTCACAAACCCACTCTTTTAGTTGGGGTATCAGCTTCTAGAGGCGGGGCTTACCCTATAGCGGAGCTAAGAAGCTTTGGGTATAAAAACACTCGACTAGCCTTACTTCCTGAGCATTTGATAATCAGGGATGTGGAGAAGGTTTTAAATGACTTTGAATTAGAGACTGGTGATAAAAGTGATAATTATATAAAGGAGAGAATTGATTATACTCTAAGGCTTTTAATCCACTACTCTAAGCATTTTATAGAACTTAGAAAATCTGATTTGATTTTGCAAAAACCATACCCAAACGGGATGTAAGAAATAGCCCAAAAGACCGTTAATTTATTTGAAAGGGTATCAAGTGAACAGTAATATCTTGAAACTAAGAGTTATTTTAATTTATCAATAATCTTATCAATCATTTCTTTTAACTCTCGATCCCCCTCCTGTCCTAAATCAAGGCAAAGTGTAGCCTGTTTTAACGACTCTTCTAATACCTTATCAATGCTCATACTATAATTAATAATTAACTTTATATTAATATAGTCTCCAAAAATATCAAAATGTGACATTAATATTCTATGCGGCCTTATAATCGGAGCAAGTCCGATCTATTCATGCTAAGCTTTCGCTTGCCTTTCTCTCAATTGCCGTGAGGCTCAACCTAGAACCCTGCCTCGCCGGCGGGCTTTGACATGCTGTATTTGTTTCATTAAGCTAGGATCAATTATTCTCTTATGCCAAAGTTTAAATTATCCAATCTTGTTCAACTGCTAGTTTTGATTGTTGTGGTTCTTGGGATTATTGGTCTTATCTGGTTTCTTGTTTATACAGCTTTTTTTCAAAAACAATTAGAGCCAAACCAAGAAGTGATAATTAACCCTTCCTTGATAAGACAAACTGCAGATATTAGTAGAGATAGTTATCAAATCGAGTCAGTTAGTAGAGGCTGGGAGGTTCCTTGGAGCTTAGGGTTTTTAGATTCAGATATATTGCTAGTAGCAGAAAGAAAGGGTGTTATTTCAAGTTTTAACCTTAATAACATGGAGAGAAACGAGATTCTTACAATTCCTGATGTGTCTTCAAATAGTGAAGAAGGTCTTATGGGTATGGTGACAGACCCTGATTTTGATATTAATCCATTTATTTATATTTGCTACGCCTATAATGTAGATGGTAGTCTAAAAGATAAGGTAGTTAAATACAGATTCGATGGAGCTTCTCTAAGCCAAGATAGTATACTTATTGATAATATCCCAGCTGCTCAATTCCACGCTGGTTGTAGATTAGGTTTTGGCCCTGATGATAAATTGTATATTACCACAGGAGACGCTACTGATAGAAATTTGGCTCAAGATTTGAATTCACTAGCAGGTAAAATACTAAGGATAAATACCGATGGCAGTATCCCTGACGACAACCCTATAACTGGTTCTAGAGTGTATTCTTATGGACATAGAAATCCTCAAGGAATAGCTTGGAATAAAGACACCAACACAATGTATAGTACAGAACACGGTCCAAGTATTTTTGATGGACCTGCTGGCGGAGATGAAGTCAATGTTATTAAAGGTGGAGGTAATTATGGCTGGCCAATTGTCTCTCACACTGACAGCCGAGAAGGCTTGGTTTCACCTCTACTTGTATTTACTCCCGCAGAAGCTCCAGCCTCAGCCATGGTTTATGATGGCGAGAGTTTTAATCAATTCAAAGGGGATTTATTTTTTGGAGCACTTAGAGGAGAAGGGATTATTAGAATCAGATTTAACCCACAAAACCCTCAAGAAGTCCTAAGCTATGCTAAATTAGATATTGGAAATTTGGGCCGAATACGAGAGATAGTACAAGGCCCTGATGGGTATATTTATTTTACTAGTAGTAATAGAGATGGGAGAGGGGAGATATTAGACGGCGATGATAAGATCTACAGAATAAAGCCAAACGGCGATTGAGAGAAAGGCAATGCGTAGGCATTAGCTAGAACAGATCGGACTTGTTCCTCTCACCAAGCCAAACGGCGATTGAGAGAAGTGCTAAGCGAAGCTAAGCATTATCGGGCTGGATCTTCCACCTTTTTGCTTCGCAGGGGAGGATTTTAATTCTCCCGTTGTTAACTTTTTGTTATGGTTTAAATTGATTTGTATATATGTACTTGATTTATGCTGCAAAAGATTTGAAAATCGCCTTAACCAAAATACCATTAAACGAACATATTTTCCCCCAACCTCCACATGAGATGGCGTAGTAAAACCACTCTAATAATTATAAATTTTAAGGAAAACCCGGTAAGTATGCAATAACAGGTGATTGTTTAACACTTTAGCTGCCTTCCACTGAGCCGCCCTATGATATCTCTGAGCTAGACTTCGAGATGACAAATTATTGTAATTTAGGAATTAAATCAACTCCCCATCTTCCAAACCCCACTACCCCAAGGGTAATCATCTACTTGCCAGCCCATTTCTTTGAGCTCATTTCTTATCTCATCACTTGCCTGATAATCTTTATTAGCTTTGGCTTCCAATCTTTTTTTAACTAACTCCAATACATAGTCTGGGGCAACTATAAATAGATCTAAATCCAATAAACTAACGTCGATTTTTCTAATCAAAGCCAAATTTTTAAGATTAATAATATCTTTTTTTATAGCGTCAGTAACTGTCTCGTCTATTAACTGTTGCAACTTCTCAAGTAGCAATGGAAAATTCAAATTATCCAGAGCCATATCCAAATAAAAATCTAATTGCTTGCTCTCTACTTGGGCATTTTCAATTTCACTATTACTATATTTTGTCTGAGCAAAAGAAATAATTTGAGAGACAGATTTTCTAAGATTAAATAGTCTTTTTTGCGATTGAGCCAGTTTATCCCAAGTAAAATTAATTTGCTGGCGATAATCATGTTCTAGTAACATCATTCTGTATGATAAAGGTAAAAACCCATGCTCCTGAATTGTTTCAAACCCTGTTTCTGCTTTAGTTCCTAAGACTAAATAAACATTACCCAGAGATTTACTCATCTTTTGCCCGTCAACAGTGATAAACTTGTTATGAATCCAATATTTAGACAAGTGAAATCCAAGAGCTTCAGATTGAATAATTTCGTTTTGGTGATGAATATCGATATGGTCTTCTCCGCCAGTGTGAATATCTATTTCAAATTGGTTTTGACTAATAACTTCCTCACCGTCTTTAGAGAAAAGCTGACTCCCGATAGTCTGAGAAATCATACACACACACTCTGAGTGCCAACCAGGGCAACCCCATTTAGTTTTTATCTTTTCGATATTAATAGATTCTGATAGAAATTTTAATTCTTGCGAGCTAAATTCCAGCTCTTTGCCTTCTTCCATAAAGTGTTTTGGAGCATTTTGTATTCGATTTGCTTTAATCTTATCAAAGTGCCACATGATCTCCGGATAATCTTCAAACTTCCATTTTTGAAGGCTCATTCTATCTACAAATTTCCAGATCACAAAATCTGCTAAATGCTTTGCTCCAGAAATTATTTCTCGATCATTAAACTTACTATTTTCTTTGGAGGCCAAGTCTAAATTTTTCAAAATCGGTAGCAAACTTGAATACTCAACTGAATTTATTTTCAGGATCTCAATTACTTTTTCTGAATCAAGATAGATTCCAATATCAGTTATATAGGCTAAATCTTTTTCCAGTAATTTTACTGTGAGTAACATTTGCTCCTCTATATATTCCGTAGCTCTTGGATTGTAATTGCCTTTTGGCAGGTGAACTCTAATACTACTAGCTTGGTTTCTAAAATCATCGTTGTAGTGTTTTATAATCTCTTCAACTGACTTATTTTCTCTTTTGGCTCCAACTTCCAATTTATCCTCACCTTCATCTCCATCTCCAACTAAATGCCCCACATCAGTGATATTAGAAACCCATTGCACTTCAAACCCAGCAAGAATAGCAACGCGGCGAATCAGATCAGGTAAAAAAATTGCATCCATATTCCCGATATGCTGATAATAATAAACAGTTGGGCCACAAGAGTAAATTTTGAGGATTCCTTTTTCTACTGTGGTCTTCGGTGAGATCTGGATTACTTTTTTTTGGTAGGTATCAAAAAGCTTGAGGGATTTGGACATAGTTATAATTAATCTTAGACAACTGATAATTGCCCATTACGTCAAGCAAAATAGCCTTGACAAAACCAGGGTAAAGAATCAAATTAAGACATATAAAACTGTTTTATAAAGTATATGAGTACCAAATCCTCAACTAAGAGTAAAAATAAATCCGTCAAAAAAACCACTTCAAAGCCAAAAGAGACTCTCATTGAGACTGTAGCTACTCCTGAAGTAGATATCTTAAATGAATCTAATATGGTTGTTAATGGACAGCCAAAAATGACTAAGGAGCAGAAAGCACTTAATAAGAAAAGCCTGACAAGCAAGGTCCTAAGTAGATTAGTTGGAGAAGGTAAAGAACTAAGTAGATACGATAAAACAGTAGCCAAGATCTTGAGTCTTGAAGACAAATACAAAGCCATGACTGACTCTCAATTAAGGGGAGAAACAGAAAGATTTAGAGCCAAATTCGAAGGCGTTACTGATATCAAAGTCAAAGAAAAGATCTTAAATGATATCTTACCAGAGGCTTTTGCAACTGTTCGAGAAGGAGCTTTTAGAGCAATTGGTCTCAAACATTTCCCTGTGCAATTAATTGGTGGTATGGTACTTCACGAAGGTCGTATCGCTGAAATGAGGACTGGAGAAGGTAAAACACTTGTTTCCACATTATCTGGATATTTAAATGCACTTCCACCACAAAACCAAGTTCATTTGGTTACTGTTAATGACTACCTTGCTAGACGTGATGCGAGTTGGATGGGGCAAATCTACAATTTCTTAGGTTTATCAATCGGAGTTATCCAAAATCAAGCTAGTTTTTATTTCAAATTTGGTGCTGAATCCTCTGAATTAAACGATCAGAAAAGATCCGCAGGGCTTATGGAAACCTTCGAAGATGGTGAAAAAGAAGATTCTCGAACTGTTTTAGACGTAGAACATCTCGTTCACTGTGATAGAAAACGTGCATATTGGGATGGTGAGCTAGAAAGACCAGTAGATGTTGTGTATGGTGTTAATAGTGAATTTGGTTTTGACTATCTTCGCGATAACATGGCTTCTACCCCACAAGAAGTATCTCAAAGAGCAGGTCATACAGTAGCAATTGTGGATGAGGTTGACTCTATTTTGATTGATGAGGCTAGAACTCCACTTATTATCTCTTCTCAAGATGCAGATTCTTCAGCTAGATACAAACAGTTCTCTTCTATTGTGAAAAGACTTCGCAGAGACATTGACTACGAAGTAGATGAAAAACGAAAGATCGTTACTTTAACAGAATTAGGTATCGAAAAAGTAGAGCGAGAGATTGGTAGTTCTAATCTATATGGAAGTCCAGAAAATGTAGTTTTAATTCATCACTTGGATCAAGCTTTACGTGCTGAAGCATTATTTACTAAAGACAAAGAGTATGTTGTAAGAGATGGTGAAATTGTGATCGTGGATGAAAACACAGGTCGTATGATGGTAGGACGTCGTTACAACCAAGGACTTCACCAAGCTATCGAAGCTAAAGAAGATGTTAAGGTGCAATCTGAAAGCAAGACTACAGCATCGATTACTTTCCAAAACTACTTTAGACTCTATGAGAAGTTATCAGGTATGACAGGAACAGCTGCTACAGAATCTGAGGAGTTCTTTAAGATTTACAAATTGATCGTAGTAACAATCCCCACAAACAGACCAATTTCACGTATAGACAGACCAGATAATA
This sequence comes from Patescibacteria group bacterium, assembly GCA_038256935.1. Taxonomy (GTDB): domain Bacteria; phylum Patescibacteriota; class JACMRA01; order JACMRA01; family JACMRA01; genus JBBSJV01. Next base: position 1,435 of record JBBSJV010000009.1, on the reverse strand, counting down.
TTTACAAGTCCGAAAAAGGTAAGTTTGAAGCTATTGCTATGGACGTACAGGCTATGAATAAAACTGGACAACCAGTTCTAATCGGTACTACTTCTATTGAAAAGAATCTATTACTTTCAGAATTTTTGAAAAAATACAACGTTCCGCATCAAATCTTAAACGCTAAAAACCATGAACAAGAAGCTAAGATCATCTCAGAAGCTGGAAGACGTGGTTCTGTAACACTAGCAACTAACATTGCAGGTCGTGGAATCGATATCAAATTAGGAGGCGAACCGCCAAAAGACAAATCCAAATTTGCTGCTTGGAAAAAGGATCATGAAGATATCTTAGCTCTTGGTGGTCTGCATGTCATCGGTACAGAACGCCATGAAAGTAGACGTATCGATAATCAATTAAGAGGAAGAGCAGGACGTCAAGGTGATAATGGTAGCAGTCAATTCTACGTATCACTTGAAGATTACTTGATCAGAGTGTTTGGAGGGGACAGATTAAAATTCTACCAGTTCTTACCAATAGCTGATCATGAGGCAATACAGCACAATTCCATCTCATGGCTGATTGAAGAAGCTCAAAAGAAAATTGAAGGACAAAACTTTGATATTCGTAAGCACGTTACAGACTACGACGATGTTATCAACAGACAAAGATCGGTAATCTATTCAAGAAGACACAAAGTACTAATGAACGAAGATTTTGAATGGAAGAAAGAAGTTGAAAAATCCATCTATCGTGAAGTTTATAGGATTATTAAAGACCTTAAAAAACCAAAAAAAGTTGACTCACCTGAATACAAAACTTATCTAGAAAGAGTCTCAGCTGATCTAAAAGGGGTCTTGAAATTAACTGATTTTGACGTAGAAGTGCTCAAAGTTTTGTTCCAAGATGAGAAGTACAAAAGCCGCCGTATCGCACTATTCTTGACCGAGAAAATGCTTTATCAGCTCAATAAATCATGGGATGACTACACTGATTCAGAACAAGCTGCCATCACTAGATTTTCTTTCCTTAGAGCAATTGATATCCTCTGGACAGAGCATTTAGTAACTATCGAGCATTTACAAGATGCAGTAAGACTACGTGGATATTCACAAAAAGATCCACTAACAGAATTCAAAGAAGAAGGTCTAAAGATCTTTATCAATTTACTAGAAGAAGTAGATAAAGAGATAGCTAGAACCATCTTTAAAATCACCCCAGACTTCGTCCCAGCCGGTATCATGAAGACTTCATAAACTGGAGTTAATTAGAAAAGGTTATGAGCCTTACTTCGTCTCACTTTAAATGTCATCTCTGTATATGTCAAAATATTCAATGACAGAATCTATCTGTTAAAATATTATTAAATCACATATGCCTATTAAGGATAAAACAATTGAGAGAAACTATCTATCTCATATGAAACAATTAGTTATTGAGTACGAACAGGTTAAAT